>NZ_JBVJBI010000012.1:0-236273 GCF_055589745.1 Kitasatospora sp. NPDC041917
TTTGGAGATGGAGGTTGTTCACCTATCGGGCATAGCGGATTAATGCAGCACGACGATAAGCCACTTACGGGATTAGGAATGCCAAAACGCCCACTAAGGCTGTCGTGCCGGCTCGGCGCCCTGATCCGCCGGCGGAGCCCCCACGGAGGGCGGCAAGGTGGAGCCGGGATAGAACCTCGAGAGGAGTGACAGCCCGCGGTCGACGCCGAGCCAGCAGGCAAACGAGAGGGCGGGAATTACGACGACGGCGAAAGGCTGGGCGGCTCCCCCGAGATGGGGAACCAGAAACCAAAGCATGGCGCCCGCTGACAGCACGGCTAGAACGGTCCGGACCCGATCGGAGTCGCGCACCGGCTCCGTTGGCAGACCGATGTCGGGCAGTAGGGCGGATGTGTGCCCGGCGGCGTACCGATCGGCGATGGTCGCGAGCGTCCCTGCCAGTTCGCCGAGGGCAGCCATCGGCTCGCTTCCAAGTCGTGTCTCCGCCTGCCACAGCTTCTTGGACACCTCGGATCCGTGGCGGCCCTGGGTGGTCCGATGGCGCGATCCGAAGGGCATCGAGCCGGCGTGGTAGCCGATGACGAGCAGTTGCCGACGAATCTCCTGACAACGCTTCGCCACCTGGCGGATCCTGAGAGGCCTCTGGGTCACCTCTGCGCGGTGTGCATTTCCACAGGCTGAGATCGCCCGTGCCATGTCCCGGACGATCCCGAAGTGTCCGCCGCGCAACTCGAGGAGGAGGAGTCCGGCGATTTCGGGCGCCAGGCATAGCAAGGTGATCAGGACCGTTCGAGGTGTCGCCGGGTGCTGGTTCGCTACTGTGCCAAGGCCCCAGCCGTACTGATGGACGACGGGGAAGAGCAAGAAGGTGCAGAGCATGCCGACGGCGAGGGCGACTCGTCCCTGGGTCTTGGTGCGATAGTGCGCGCGCAGGTAGAGCCCGGCGTTGGCGGTCGTGATGGTCACGCCGAGGTCTGTGAGCGCCCGGGCCATCTCGTTGACCGCTCGCTCCCCGCGCTGCGCTCCCAGGCTGTGCCACAGCTGTCGAAGGCGCGATGGACTGAGTTGCATCCCATTCCTCTGGTAGTGCTGGCAGTTGGACAATATCCCGTACCGCCGACACCGGAGTCTGGCGGGAACCTGGCTTCGCCAAGCCTTGGGGCCCTATGCGGCCTGCCGGAAGTGCTCTTGGCCACCCCCACGCGACGTTCACCTTCTCCATCACCGCGAACAACTACCGCACCAGAGAGTGGACATACACCCTCGCTCCCGGGACGAGTACGGCCGACTACTTCAACCAGACCGAGTCGGTCTTCGCATCGAGTCACGCGGGGACGAGCCGGTCGCTACCGATGGCCCGATTCGACCGGATGCTGGTGAGCTGCCGGGTGGTGGCGTAGGGTCGGACGGTATGGGTCTCGATCAGGCGCGGGTGAACCGGATCTTCCTCCCCGAGGCCTATGCCGAGGGCGTGCCGTACGACCTGTTCCGTGAGCTGCGGGCGGAGGCGCCGGCCTGCTGGGCGGAGGAGCCGGCCGTGGGGGAGTGGCCTGGCGGGCCGGGCTACTGGGCGGTGCTGCGGCACGCGGACGTGAAGCACGTGCTGCGCAGCCCGGAGGACTTCTCCTCGTACCTGGGTGCGACCCAGATCCGCGACCCCGACTCGGCGGCCGATCTTGAGTTCGCCCGGGCGATGATGCTCAACCAGGACCCGCCCGACCACTCCCGGCTGCGCCGGGCCGTCGCGGCCGCGTTCACGCCACGTGCGCTGCACGAGCTGACCGCGGCCATCGAGGAGCGCGCAGCCGAACTCGTCCAGGCGATCCGGCACTTGGGTGAGGTCGACTTCGTGCCGCTCGCCGCTGACCTGCCCGTGTGGACGCTGGCGCGAATTCTCGGCGTGCCGGAGCAGGACCGGCAGCTGCTGGTCGACTGGTCGAACCGCGTCATCGGCTACCAGGACCCCGACCACGCCCACTCCAGCACCGCCGACCCGTCCCGGCTCACCGACCTGGGGCGTGCCGCGCTGGCCCACCGCCCGGAGGCGCGCACCACCCCCGACGGCCGGCCCGTCAACCCGCGCTCGCGGGCCGCACTTGCGGACATGTTCGCCTACGCGCACGCGCTGGCCGAGCAGCCGCCGCCCGGCAGCATCGTGGCCCGGATGCGGGAAGCCGGGCTGAGTGTCGCAGAATTCGAGACGATGTTCTTTCTGTTCGGAGTTGCCGGTAATGAGACTCTGCGTAACGGTCTGCCGGGTGGGCTTCATTCCTTGCTCACTCACGCTGACCAATATCGCCTGCTGTGTCGACGGCCGGGTCTCATCGCTTCAGCGGTGGATGAGCTACTTCGATTCTGGCCGCCTGTATTGGAGTTCCGGCGCACGGCCACGCGAGACGTCGAGCTTGGTGGGAAGCTGATCCGCGGCGGTGACAAGGTGGTTGTGTACCACGCTTCTGCCAACCGCGATGAATCGGTCTTCTCCGATTCGGATCGCCTGGACATCGCCCGTACGCCGAACGATCACGTCAGCTTCGGTTTCGGCCCGCACTTCTGCATTGGGGCGCAACTAGCCAGGATCCAGATGTCGGCCTTGCTCCGGCGAATCGTCGCTGAGCTGCCCGACCTGGAGCTCACTTCGGGCGTGCCGCCGACCCGGCTCGTCTCCAACTTCCAGAACGGGCTGAAGGGCCTGAGCATCCGCTGGCGATAGGGCGGGTGTTCTGCGGGACGTACGTCGGTTGGACCGGTCTATACCGCACGACTTCGGCGGGGCCAAATCGGTAACGGTCGGGACAGTGGATTCTTCGCCCGCGAGTCCTGGAGAACCGCCATGCTGACCTGTTCACACCGTGCTGCCGCTGGGCCCCAAGGTGCCGACTGCGAGTTCGCGGGGCATCTTCGTATGCGGCAGCCAGCTAATTACGCAGCCGCCCCGTCATGGGAGCTCACCGTCCATGATCGATCGACTGCCACGGCTGTTTGCAAGGCATTCGATGGTTCCCTGGAAGCGGCTGACTTCAGCTCCGGAGTTGATGTAGTGGTGACAGCAGCCAGCCTCGATATTGTTATCGACGGGATGGAGTCGGTGTCCCTGACTCTGAGGCGACAGGTGTCGGGGCGGGTCGTCCATCACTGCGATAGTCGCCACGTCGTGGGCTCGATGAAGCCAGGTGCCAGGTGCGGCTGCCCGCCTTCCTGGGACGAGCGGCGAATGCGAGCCAGGTCTGGTCGAGGGCCTCGGCCGCACGCCAGGGTGTTGTTTCGTTTCCCGAATCTTCCAAATGCCGGAGCATTTGAGTTTGCCACATCGTCCTGGGATTTCGCCGAGTCACTGAACGGAGTAATGAAAGATCTCGGTTCGCTGAACGAGCGCCGTGCGGGGGTAATGGAAATTGATGCCGTCGAGTTCACCACCCCCAACAGGCTGGGCGTCAGTTATTGCCGACCTTTGCTGAAAATTCTGACAAGGTAAGGCGTTTTTCGTTCTGCCGGTTTCCTGGATCCGCTTGTTGTGGTGGAACTTCATCGGCTGATCCGGTGAGGAGATCGTACAGGCACGAACGAATTGGGAGAAGGGTTCCCGATTCGGTGAGGTGTACGGCTACGACGGAGCCCGCCTGCCTGCCCCGGCGCTGCCTGACATCCCACTGAAATCGCGCGGACGGGTGCGTTGACCTGGGGAAACGTGCGATCGACGGGCTGCTCTCCTGCTGGCGGCCGCCGTGCCAGGGCAGCCGATCTGCTGCCCGTGCGGTGCCCGTGACCCGGAGGGCTTGGCGTGCTCGGGGAGGGCCGGGCCGCTCGAACCGGCCCGGACCACGGGGCAGGTCCGGGCGCTGCCGATGACGTTGGACACGGGCGGCATGTGAGTGCTCATAGGCCAGCTCTCTGCCGGACCCCCGCGACTGTGGACGTCCCCAGGTCCCGCTCGGGGGGTGCGCCGGCGGGCATGGTGCGTTGAGCGGGTAGGTGGACGGCGTCGGTCAGTCGCAGGGCGGTGCCGACCAGGGCGAGGTGGCTGAAGGCTTGCGGGAAGTTGCCGACCTGGCGCTTGAGACGGGGGTCCCATTCCTCGGCGAGCAGGCCCAGGTCGTTGCGAAGGGTGAGGAGGCGGTCGAAGAGTTCGCGGGCTTCCTGGACGCGGCCGATCATGGCGAGGTCGTCGGCCAGCCAGAACGAGCAGGCGAGGAAGGCGCCCTCGTGGCCGGAGAGGCCGTCGACGTTGTTGCCGGACTCGTCGTGGGTCGGGTAGCGCAGCACGAAGCCGTCCGCGGTGGACAGTTCGCGCTGGATCGCCTCGATGGTGCCGATCACCCGCTTGTCGTCCGGGGGCAGGAAGCCGACCTGGGGGATCAGCAGCAGTGAGGCGTCCAGCTCCTTGCCGCCGTAGTACTGGGTGAAGGTGTTGCGCTCCGGGTCGTAGCCGCGCTCGCAGACCTCGGTGTGGATCTCGTGGAGCAGTCGCTCCCAGTGGGCGAGTTCCTTGGGGGCGGTGTCCGGCCGGCGGCGCAGCAGGGTGATGGTGCGGTCGACGGCGACCCAGGCGAGGACCTTGGAGTGGACGAAGTGCCGGCGCGGGCCGCGGATCTCCCAGATGCCCTCGTCGGGCTCGCGCCAGTGGTCCTCGGTGAAGCGGGCGAGTGCGCGCAGCATCGCGTCGGCGTTGCGCGAGGGCGGAAGGCTGGCGTCCTCGGCGGCGAGCAGGAAGTCGGCGATCTCACCGGGGACGTCAAGCTGGAGCTGTCCGGCGGCGCCGTTGCCGACTCGGACCGGCCGGGATCCCTCGTAGCCGGGGAGGTGGTTCAGCGTCCGTTCGGCAAGGTCGGTTTCACCGCTGAGGCCGTACATGATCTGCATGTTTTCGACGTCGCGGCCCAGGACGCAGAGGAGCCAGTCGCGAAGGGCCTCTGGCTCCTCGGTGTGGCCGAGGCGGGCGAGTTCGGTGGCGGTCAGGCAGGCGTCGCGCAGCCAGGTGTAGCGGTAGTCCCAGTTGCGCTCGCCTCCTATCTGTTCGGGCAGTGAGGTGGTCGGCGCGGCGACGATCCCGCCGCCCGGGTTGCACAGCGACTTGAGGACGAGCGTCGAGCGCACCACGGCGTCGCGGTCGGGCCCCTGGTAGGTGCCGCGGGAGGCCCACTCGCGCCAGAATTCCTCGGTACGTGCCAGTGCTGTGCGGGCGCTGCGGATGGTCGGCGTGGTGGGCAGGTGTGAGGGCTGCCAGGTGAGAGTGAAGGTGGTGTACGCGCCGTACGTGATGGTGAAGTCGGCGCGGGCACCGTCTTCGGTGACGGTGTGGTGCTGGCCGTCCAGCCAGTAGGTGTCGGGGTAGGTGGTGGCGCACAGCCGCGGGGCTCCGGTACGCGCGGTGCGGGTGATGAGCGGGCTGTTGGCGCCGTAGCCGGGACGGGGGCGGAACAGCGAGGTCATCGCCACCGTGCCCTTGAGTCCCTCGACGATCCGCACGATTTGGGGGACCTGGGGGCTGCAGGGCATGAAGTCGGTCACCCGGACGATGCCGTTCGGGGTGACCCATTCCTGCTCCAGGATCATGGTGTCGCCGCGGTACCGGCGCCGGTCGGACGGTCGCGGGATGCCGTCCGTGGCCGGGGCGATGCGCCAGAAGCCGTGTTCTTCGGTGCCGAGCAACTCGGTGAAGACGGCAGGGGAGTCGAAGCGGGGCAGACACAGCCAGTTGACAGCCCCGTCGCGGTGCACGAGGGCGCCGGTGGCGGTGTTGCCGATCAGGGCGAGGTCTTCGATGCGGGGGTGAGGGCGGAGGGCGGGGGTGTGCATGGTGTTCCTACGGGTGGGTGGTGGTACTCAGGGCCGGGTGGTGGCCTGGGCGTTGAGGTGGTCGAGGGTGGCGTGCACGGTGGCGGCGAGGCCGGCGGCGACGGCCAACCGGGGCCTGGTGGCGAGAAGTTCGGCACGGACGAACCGCTGGGCGCGGTCGTCCAGGTCGCAGCCGACGACCAGCGCGGTGCGCGAACGGCGGAGGAATCGCTGCTGGAAGTCGCGGACCTGCTGCGCGCCCTGCGGGCGCCACAGGAGGACGGCGTTGAAGCGCCGCAGGTTGTGCTCCTGCCAGCCGAACGCCGTTCCCGTCCCGGTGCCGGGCTGGGGAGTGAGGACGGTGCCGGTGAAGCCGGCCGAGTCCAGGATGGTGATGACGTCGTTCTGCCAGCCCGGGCGGCCGGTGCCACAGCATGCCAGGTACAGCGACGGGTTGCCGTCGGAGGCGTAGTGCTCCGGGTACTTGACCAGCCTCATCGGGCACCGCTGGAGGCGGTGCCCGAGACGGGTCGGCCGAGAAGAAGGACCATGACAACGGCGTGGGTGCGGGTCTTCGCCCCGATGGCGTTGGTGGCCCGGGTGATGACGCCCCCGATGTTGTTCTGGTTGATGCCGGTCATCCGTGCGACGGTGTGCACATCGTGGGTGGCGAGCAGGGTGAGCACTTGGTGGTCGCTCGGGGCGAGTTCCGGGAGCTTGTCGGGCAGCGCTGCGCGAAGCTCGGCGGTGTCGAGCAGCTTCGAGAGGATGAGGTCGGCGATGGCACGGGTGCGGTCGGCGAAGCCTCGGCGGCGCATCACCTGCGACATGGTGTTGGAGGCATTGCCGGCGGAACAGCCGAGCTGCTCGGCGACGCCGTCGTAGCTGTGCCCGAGGGCGAGCTGCACAGCAACGTCGTGCTCGTGCCTGCTGAGTCCGTTGCTGTTCTTCGCGGCCACTTTCAGGGATCCGGAGTGGCTGAGCAGTACCCGGCGTGCGCTGCTGGCCCGGGCCTCGTGCATCGTCTGGCCGGTCGCGATGATGAGGCAGGTCTCGACCGGCTGCCCGAGAGCGAGGGCTGCGGCCCGATAAGGGTTGGTCCCTTGTTCGCGGTGCTCCACCGTGCTCACGGACGCCGACCACACGTTGGTGACGCGCTGCGCAGCGAGCATGTCGGTCACCTGGAGGCCGAGCCGCTGGACGACCAGGGCACAGGGGATGGTCAGGGAGCCGGCGCGCATCAGCAGCCGCAGCAGCGGGGCGGGGTTGGTGGCCGGCGCCGGGGCACCCATGGCCAGGAGCCTGGGATCGGCCCCGGACAGACGGGTGGCAGGCAGCTGGACGAGCGCGCTGGCGTCAACGAGGACGCCCGAGCGGTTGATGAGGTGGCGGTCCAGATCGCGGGCCGAGATACCGTCGGCAGGTCGTAAGGTGCTCATCTTCTCTCTGGGGTTGTCGGGGTGCGGCCCTGGCCCGAAACGGCCGCCATGGGGTGGTGCGGTGGAGCAGGTGTTCAGTCGCCCGGCCGGGGCGGGTCTTCTTAGGGGGAGCCACCATCGCGCTGTGGCCCGGAGCGCGAGGCGACCAGGCGGTCGGCGACGGCCAGCGTGCCGAAGGCGACGAGCGCGAAGATCGCCAAGTAGAGCGGTTGGGTGAGCTGCGCGCGGTGCTGGACGAGGTAGAGGACGGCGGCCCCGACCTGGAGTCCGACGAGAAAGCAGACGAGGCCGATCGCGGCCCTGCCCCCGGTGCGCTGGGGGTTCATGCGGCCGGCCTGCGGGGCACGGCGCGGTGAAGCGGTTCGGCGGGCCACGTGGGGTCGATGTCGCTGAGGTAGACCAGGCCGGCCAGGACGGCAGCGATGCTCGCCTGCACCTGGGTGTGCACGCCCAGGCGAACGCGCAGGTCCCGGCCATAGCCACGCACAGTGGCGGTCGTGACATCGAGGTCGACCGTGAGTTCCGGGGAGGTGCGCCCGCTGACCCAGCCCACGAGGATCCGGTACAGGTGCGGGGGGAGGCAGATCGGGATGGTGAGCGCCGTGCAGGGCTGCGCGGTGTCGGTGATGACGCGGTGAGCGGTGCCCCAGGCGACGAGTTGGCACGCGGTGCGGGTGCCAGTGGCCATCAGCAGGTTCTTGACGGCGGCGTCGACTTCGGCGGGCTCCCAGGGGAGTTCGGGGTCGGCCGCGATCATGCGGACGGTGGACTCGATGGCGATGTGGCTGAGAAGACGAACCTGCTGCTCGGTCAGGGTGTGGGCGGGAAGAGCGATGGTCATGGTGACGTCTCCGGTGGTCGACGGGCGGTTCACGGGCAGTCGGCGCCCGGGGCACCGGTCTGCGCGAGGCGGTCCAGCAGCAGGGCTCCGAGCCGCTCGGCCTGGCCGGTTCCGACGACCAGGACGAGGTCGCCCTCGGCCGTCATCTCGAAGAGCCGCTGCTCGGGGCCGGATTCGCGCGGGCCGCAGCGGACGCGGTGAACTGCATCCGGGCCGAGGACCCGAACGGCGGCCCGCTCGACGGCGTCCAGCGGGTCGGGCCCGTCGTGTGTGGCCAGCGGGGTGCTGACCGGCAGGAGCAGCGCGTGGTCGGCGTCGCCGAGGGCGGAGCAGAGGCCGCCGGCATGGGCGCTGGTGCGGGCGATGCCGTCCGGCTCCAGGGCGACGATCACGTTCCCCTCGGTGAGCGTCCGGGCGGCCGTGACGTCCTGGGCGACTTCGCGGGGGTGCCGGGCGCGGGAGTCCACCACGGTGATGCCGCACTGCGTGCCGAGCACGGTGAGCAAGCGTTCGACGCCCCGGAAAGCGGCAAGGCGCTCCGCCACCGCCCCCGGGCTCGCGCCGGCAACGAGGGCGGTGGCGATCGCGGCGCACGCCGCCAGGGCCTGGTGACGGCCCGCGACCCGGACGGTGAACTGGTACTGCACGTCCTGGTAGTGAAGGGTGAGGAGGTGCTCACCGCCAAGCCACCGGGGCGGGAGAACCCACACATCGGCGCGCTCGTCGAGGCCGACGGTCACCACCACGGTGGGGCCGTTCGGGCCGGGCCGGTCGGTGAGTCTCTCGCGAAGGATCTTGGCGCTCTTGTCCCACAGCGGCAGGACCACGGTGCCGGAGCGGTGGGCGAGGCCGGTGAGCCAGTTCAGGGCCTCGACCGTGTCCTCGAAGTGCGGCACGTTCCCCGCGGCGGCGGTGATCAGCGTCACCTCCGGTCGAGGCCGCCGGTACGGGGACGCGGTGTTGGGGCGGTAACTCCAGGACCCCTTGGGTGCGGGCTCGTGGGTGGCGGTGTCCGGGCAGAGGTCCACCACCAGGCGGCGGTCGCCGCTGTGCCCCGGCGGGCGGTTGACGGTGGGGGCGTTGAGGATCCAGCCGGTGCATTCGTCGTCCAGCGCGGTGGCGAGCACCGCCGCCGCCGTCGCGGTGCCGTGGCTACCGCCGACGGCCACCAGCTGCCGGCCGAAGTCTGCGGTCAGCGAGGCGAGCGCGTGCGCCCGGGCGAGAACCGGCAGTCGCAGGTCCTGGCCGCGGTCGAGTTCAGGGTGCGGAGCGGCCAGCACCCCCGACCACACCACGCAGCTCCGGTCCTCCCGGACGTGCCCGGCGTCGAAGCCGACCGTGACGTCGACCCCGGCCTCGCGCAACCGGGCGGCAGCGGCACTGTCACGGTCGACGGGATCGATGCTGCCGGTGACCGCCAGGCTGCGGGAGGCCAGCCACAGCGCCAGGCCCTCCATGCCGGGCTTCGCGACATCGACCAGGTGCGCCCTTGTCAGCACGTCGGGCAGACCGGTGGCGGGGGGCGCGCCTTCGTGTTCGTGCGTGTGGCGTTGGACGACGGTGTCCATGAAGGTCCTCCAGCAGGTGAGGGCAGGGTGGGAGGTGGAACCGGGTCGGCCGCGGGCTCCGGGGGTGTGGCGCCGCGGCCGACCCGGGGCTCATGCCTGGGTGAGACCGCGCTCCAGCTCGGCGTCGGTGACGCGGGCGGCGTGGTGGTCCAGGTCCAGGCGGGCGACGCGGGCCAGGTGCGCGGTGACCAACTCGTCGAACAGGTCACCGGCCAGCTCGCTGGTTTCGAAGACAGCCAGGGCCTCGACGAGGGACTGCGGAGCGGGTGGGGCGTCGAGGTTCTGGTAGGCGTCGCCGCTGGTGGCGGGCGGGGGCTTGAGTCCGGCCTCGATGCCGTGCCGGATCCCGGCCAGGACGGCTGCCAGCGCCAGGTAAGGGCTGGCGTCCGCACCGGGCAGCCGTACCTCCAGCCGCAGGCTGCGGCCGTGGCCGACCACCCGCACCGCGCACGACCTGTTGTCCCGCCCCCAGGTGAAGCGGGAGGGGGCGAAGGAGTGGTCGGCGAAGCGCTTGTAGCTGTTCACGTACGGCGCCCACAACGGGCCGAGGACCGGCAGTACAGCCAGGAGCCCGGCCACGGCCTGCTCGCCCAGCCCCGACAGGGCGGTCCCGTCCTCGGGGGCGGAGGTCAGCGCAGGCCGGCCGTCGACGTCGTGCAGCGAGACGTGCAGGTGCATCCCGCTGCCGACCCCGGTGGCCGGCGCCGCCATGAACGACGCCGTCAGGCCCTGCTCGTCGGCCACTGTCCTCGCGGCGTGCTTGAACAGCAGATGCTGCTCGCACGCCGCCGTCACCGGCCCGTAGGGGAAGGTGACCTCCAGCTGGCCGTGGGCGCCTTCGGCCTTCACCGCCTCGACGGGCAGGCCCGCCTCGGCGAGCACCTGCCGCAGTCGCCTGGTGAACTCCCGCACCGGCGCTGGCAGGTCGAGCGCATAGTCGCGGTTGTCCCAGGTGACGGGACGAAGGCCGCGCCAGCCGACTGCCGCTGCATCCCGGGCCGAGCCCTCGTAGAGGACGAACTCCGTCTCGACGCCCACCTTCGCGGTCAGGCCGAGGCCGGCGAGGCGCTGCTGTTGTTCGGCCAGTACGGTGACCGGGGCGAGCGGGTGCGGCCACGTCTTGCTGACCGGATCGGCGAGCACCAGGGCGGTGGACGGCAGCCATGGCAGGATGCGGGCGTGCTGGGTGTCGGGCAGCAGCCCGATGTCACCGAACCCGGACTCCCAGGAGAACGACCCGGTCGCGGGTGCGGTCATCCCGAGATCGGTGCCGATCACGTACCCGCACATCTCCGGGGCCAGCCGCCCGGACTCAAGCCGCTTCACCAGCCCGGCCGCGTCGAACTCCTTGCCCTTGAGCCGGCCCTGCGCGTCCACGGCTGCCAGCAGTACCGTCTCGACGCCGAAGTCGTTCACCAGTTGGCACAGCGGCCCGGTCGGCGAGGCCGTCGCCGGGGCGCCAGCGGTGCGGTATCGGGCGGCTCGCAGCTTCACCGTTCGGCTGGTGCGTCGGCGGCTGGTCACACGACCTCCTCGGTCAGCTCGACCAGCTCGGCCGACCGCTGGACCGGCGGGGCGTACGAGCGCCCCGCGCGGATCCACCACGCCCACGCCAGCAGCAGCACCGCCAGGAGGGCGATCGGGGCGTAGTTGAAGGTGTCGACGGTCACCGGGTAGCTCTGCGGCAGGCATACCAGCACGCTCACCACGGCCACCCAGCCCACCGCGATCCACCCGATCACGGGTCCCCGGCTGCCCAGGTTCCACGGCCCGGGCCGGAACTTCCGACCCCGACGCAGCCGCAGGTAGATCGGAACCGCGTACGCCGGCGTCATCCCCACCACGTTGACCGCGGTCACCGCGCCGTACGCGGTCGTGCTGTACAGGGACGGCAGCGCGAGCACCAGCGCCGCCCCCACCGACAGCCACACCCCGGCCACCGGCGTACCTGTACGTTCCGACACCCGGCTCCACAACGCCGAACCGGGCAGCGCCCCGTCCCTTGAGAACGCGAACACCATCCGCGCCGACGCCGCCGTCTCCGCGTTCCCGCAGAACAGCTGGGCCACGATCACCACGACCAGGAGCACTTTTCCCCCGGTCGTCCCGAGCGCGTCGATGAAGATCTGTGCGGGCGGCATGCCGGTGGTGGTGCCGAGGACCGCGTCGTAGTCCTGGACGGCGAACAGCATGCCGGCGAGCAGGGCGGCGCCGGCGATCCAGCTCACCCAGATCGAACGGACGATCCCGCGGGGTGCCGACACCGCCGCGCGGGTCGTCTCCTCGGACATGTGCGCGCTCGCGTCGTAGCCTGAGAACGTGTACTGCGCCAGCAGCAGGCCGATCGCGCTCACGTAGACGGGGTTGCTCCAGCCGGTGTTGTTGACGAAGTGCCCGACGACCCAGCCGGCGTCCTGGTGTCGACCAGGCACGATCGCGAGCGCACCGACAATAAGGACGACGCCGCCGATGTGCCACCACACCGAGATGCTATTGAGCACGGAAACCCGCCGGACCTCCGGCAGGTTCAGCAGCGCGTGGAGCAGTAGGACCGCCGCGAAGATCGCGAACAGGCTGCCCGCGGTGGGCTCGTAGCCGAACTGGAGGTTGAGGAAGGCCCCGATGAAGCTGGCGGTGCCGTAGTCGATGCCGCAGATGCCGCCGATCAGGCCCAGCAGGTTGAGCCAGCCGGTCACCCAGCCCCACCGCGGCCCACCGAGCTGGTGCGCCATGAAGTACAACCCACCGGAAGTCGGGTAGGCGGACGTCACTTCGGCCAGCGCCAGGCCGACGAAGAGGACCATCGCCCCGACGCCGATCCAGCCCCAGAACATCACCGCCGGCCCGCCGGTGTTCAGGCCGAAGGCGAACATCGTCATGCAGCCGGACAGGATGCTGACGACGCTGAAGGCGACGGCGAAGTTGCCGAACTCGCCCATCCTTCGGGACAGACGCGGTTCGTAGCCGAGTTGGCGAAGCCGTTCCTCGTCGGTCGGCGGCGCGGCGTGAGCGGGGGACATCGAGGTAGACCTCCGTATGGGGAGAAGGCGGGTAACGGGCAGGGAGGGCGATCAGGCCAGGGCGGTCGCCCGGCCGGCGAGGGCCTGCTGCCGTGCGGTCAGCAGCAGCGCCTCGGCCCGATCCGGCGACTCGGCGACCAGGCTCCACGGCGCCCTGGACGCGAACTGGCCCAGCGCCCCGAAGACGTCGGTAGCGGCGGCCATCTGGGCCGACGCCCACAACGCATGGGCGAGTTAGCTGAGATCGACAACCGGCCAAGACCCGGGCTCCGACACGGCCCAACTCTCGTACGCGCGCTGCGCACGGGAGAAGTGCGGATCCCGAAGCCACTGCCGGAGCACGACCGCGTTGTGGCTCGGCTCGTTGCGGTAGTAGTCGACGGACAGGTACAGCGGCAGGGCGGTGAGCGGCGACCCGAACACAACCGTCGACATCACCACGTTCACGAAATCGGCCGCCGCCGGCCGGGAGACCCGGTGCCAGTAGCGCAGCATCCGATGGTGGGCCTCCCGGTTGCCGGGATCGCGCCGCAACGCCTCGTCGAGCAGCCCCCACGGCCCGGGCGGAAGCATCGGGTCCGAAGAGCGACGCTGGTGTTCCGGCCGCTGCTTAGCGCGGTCCAGGACGGCCAAGGCGAGAAGGCACACCCACGGCACCGGGTCCAAGGGCACCGCCTGAGCGGCGGCCCAGCACGACTCGCGGGCCTCCCGCTCCAGGCCGGCGGCCTTCGGCGAGCCGGCCTCGGCCGCGGCCAGAGCATGCTCGACCAACACCCGGGTCCGCAAGACGGCCAGCCCCGGATCGTCCGGGTTCTCGTGGGCCCAGTCGCTGAGCACTGTCGACCGCGCCGCGACCAGCGCCAGCACCTGCGTCCGAGAAGTCCGCAGGCCCATCTGCTGCGCCGTGTTGGCCAGCAGCCGCTGTGTCGAAAGCCAGCGTCCGGCCCTCAGGTCGTCCACCGCGGTCCGGAGCCCATCGTCGAACCCGGCAGGGTGGTAGACCGGAGGCCGAGTCAACGGCGCGGCGATCATGAAACGTCCTCCAAGCGTGAGCGTGCGAGGTGCGCGCGGCGGAGTCGCCGATCGAGTGCTCCTGTCCAGGAACTACTGGGAGTTGAGCCGGTCCGGAGTCGAGTGCGGACGCGACTCGGCCGGCTCATAGGAACTCTCGTGCGCCCGGCACGCGATGTGATCGCTTCCCCTATGGGCAACCGGCCGCCGCAGTAAGGTGCCTGAGTGTGTCGAAGACGACCATTCGAGTAGTCATATTCGCGAAGAAATATGATCTTGACGGTCGCCTACGGGAGGCCGGGGCTCCCGTTGACGGGAGGGGTGGGATGGCAAGTCGATGCGAGCGATGCGGGTGCACGCTCAGCCAGTACAACGACAGCGGCAGTGTGTGCGGACCTTGCGCACGCACGATCGCCGAGTCATCAACCGAGGCCATCCCCATGCGGGTCTGGAGAGATGCGGCGGTGCGCAACAGCCTCGCCGGACTGGACTTCGGCGGGTTGAGCAAACGCCTGCGGGAGATCATCCCGCTCCGTCAAGAGGAGTTGGCCGGGATCACGGGGCTGACCCAGGGCTACCTGTCGCGGCTGGAGGCCGACCGGGTACGGCTGACACACATCGAGCGGATCGTCGAGTTCCTCGACGCGGTGGGCGCCCCAGCCGACTTGGTGAAGCTGCCGCTACGGTCTGCCGTGACCTCACCCGCCCCAGGAGAGCACGTCAGTTCACCTCCTGCTCATGACGACATCGTCGGGCCGTGGACGGCCGACCGTATGGTGGCGGCACTGCACGATGCGATGCGAGGGGAGCCCGCCGCCATGCGTCCGAGTCGCCGTCACTTCCTACTCCTTGCCGGGACCGCCCTCTCCGCCTTCATCCATCAATGGGGCATCGCCGACGCCGAGCCCCTCGAACGCGCGCTCGGCGGAGCGCAGGTCACCCCTGCACTCGCCGACAGCTTCCAGGGGACGATCGACAGCCTGCGCACCATGGACGCCAGCTCCGGCAGCGGCATGGTCGCCGGCCTCGCCCGCGCTCATCTTGAGGTCATCCGCGAGACGTTGAAGTCAGCCAGCTACACCGAGGAGATGGGGCAGCGCCTGGCCGGCATCGCCGCCGACACTGCCACCCAGCTCGGCTGGTTCCATTTCGACGCCGGACACCACGTCGCGGCCCAACGAGCCCTTCTGGCGGCGCTACGAGCCGCCCACGCCTCCGGAGACCCCCGCTACGGCGCCGGTGCCCTGTCCTACCTGGCCATCCAGAGCTACTCGGTCGGCAACCCCCGTGACGCCGTGACCGCGATGCAGGCCGCCAGGGCGAAGATCCGTCCCCTCGGCTCCTCGTACCTGGAAGCCATGCTCCTGACCCGCCAAGCACGCGGGCATGCCAAGCTCCAGGAGCAGCAGGCGTGCCTGCGCGCGCTCGGTCAGGCCGCAGAGCTGGCCGAGCGCGGCCCGGCCGAACAGGACCCGGGCTGGCTCTACTGGATGAACCGGGGAGAGATCCTGGGCCAGACGGGCAGCTGCCACCTCGAACTCGGTGATCACAAGACCGCGGCAGACCACTTCGAACAGGCCGCCTCCACCCTGAACCCCGCCGACCTCCGGACACGGGCGCTTTTCGCCTCGCGCGCGGCCTCCGCCCACTTCCTCGCCGGCGATCGGGATGGCGGCTTCGCGGCCGCTGACTCCGCTCTCAACCTCGCGGCGAACATCCAGTCGGTCAGGCTGAACGAACACCTGGAGCGGGCCGTGGAGCACCTCCAGACCATCTCCGGGCACCGGTCGAACGAGCTGATAGAACGATCACGACAAGTGATGGCGGCCAAGGAGTCGTGACTGTGACCAGCACCGTGCTCGTTCTGTGGGATATCGACCGCACCCTCGTGTACGTCGGCGAGACCGACCGCGCTGTTTACCGCGAGGCGTTCCGCCAGGTCGTCGGCCGTGAGGCGACGAAGCTTCCTGAACGGGGAACCGGCCGCACGATGCCACTGGCGGTGCGGGAGCTCCTGGCGGCGAACGACGTCGACCGCGGAGACGCCGAGCGCTTCGCAGAGCAGATCGTCGAGTTGCTGCCCCAACTCCTTGCCGCCAAGACCGGGCAGCTGCGTTCCGACGGCCTGCTCATGCCCGGCGCGACTGCCGCGCTCGCAGCAGTCGATGCCCATCCGGCCCTCGTACCCACCGTGGTCACCGGCAACTTGCAGCGCAGTGCGGAGATCAAGCTCCGCGCCTTCGCCCTGGACCAGTACGTCGATCTGGCCGCGGGTGGCTTCGCCTCCGACGACTCCCACCGGCCGGCGCTGGTAGGCATCGCCCAACGGCGGGCTGCTGCCCGGCACGGAACCGCTTTCGACCGCTCGAACACGGTGATCATCGGGGATTCACTCGAAGACGTGCGGACCGGAGCGGAAGGCGGAGCCGCCGTGATCGCCGTCGCCTCCGGCACCACCACGGCCGACCAACTCGCCGAAGCCGGGGCAGACCGCGTCCTCGACAGTCTGTGCGAGCCGCAGTCCGTGCTGCAAGCTATCGCGGAGCTCACGAGCCGTCGCCTGTAGGAGCCTGCCTCGTCCGAGGCCCGTACGCACCCAGTCGCAGAGCTGCCGCGGAGAGGGAGCGACGCTGTCGGCACTGCTCAGGGGGACTCGCTCCGTGGAACCGAGAACTTGGGCACGGACGCCAGCAGGCTGGCCCGGGACGAGTTGTCCCGGGCCAGCCTGCTGGCGTCGCAGATCGGTTCTACAGCTGCTCGGGCGTTCCGATTCCGAGGAGGTCCATGCCTTGGCGGAGGGTCTGGCCGGTGAGCCGGCAGAACAGCAGCCGGGTCTCCATGACCTCGCGACTGGGTGCCTTGAGGACGGGGCAGTGCTCGTAGAAGGTGGTGTAGGCCGACGCCAGGCTGTGCAGGTAGGCGCAGAGGCGGTGGGGCTCGAACGTCTCCGTGACCAGGTTGATGGTGGCGCCGAACTCGTCGAGGAGGAGGCCGAGGGCGCGCTCGGCGGGCTCCAGGGCGAGGTCCTGGTGGGCGGTCGGGGTGACGCCCTCGGGGGCCTTACGCAGGATGGACTGGATGCGGGCGTACGCGTACTGGAGGTAGGTGCCGGTATCGCCGTTGAGGGAGACCATGCGGTCGGTGTCGAAGACGTAGTCGCGGGTGCGTGAGGTCGACAGATCGGCGTACTTGACCGCGCCGATGCCGACCTGCTTGGCTCGGTCTCCGAGTTCCTCGGCGGCGAGTTGAGGGCTCTTCTCCGAGACGACGGTACGGGCTCGGTCGACGGCTTCGTCGAGAAGGCCCATGAGGCGGACGGTCTCGCCCGAGCGGGTCTTGAACGGCTTGCCGTCCTTGCCGAGGACGGTGCCGAAGCCGAGGTGCAGAGCGCGAACCTCGTCGGGGAGCCAGCCGGCGCGGCGGGCGGTCTCGAAGACCATCTGGAAGTGGAGGGCCTGGCGGGCGTCAACGATGTAGAGGAGCTGGTTGGCTCCGAGCATGCCGACGCGGTCACGGATGGCGGCGAGGTCGGTGGTGGCGTAGCCGTAGCCTCCATCGCTCTTCTGGACGATCAGCGGGGTCGGTTCGCCGTCGGGCCCCTTGATGTCGTCGAAGAAGACGCACAGGGCGCCGTCGGAGCGGACGGCGACGCCGGAGGCTTCGAGGTCCGCGCACACGTCGGCGAGCATGGGGTTGTAGTAGCTTTCGCCGACCGCGTCGGCGTCTTCGAGGAGGACGCCGAGGCGGGCGTAGACGGCTTCGAAGTAGACCTTCGACTCGTCGACCATGCCTTGCCAGGATGCGATGGTGTCGGCGTCGCCGGCCTGCAACTCGACGACGCGCCGGCGGGAGCGGTCGGCGAAGTCGGGGTCGCTGTCGAACTTGGCTCGTGATGCCTTGTAGAGGCGGTTGAGGCGGGACATCGACGGGCCGGTCTCGGCAGTCTCGGTGTCGTCGCCGAGCTCGTCGGGGTGCTCGATGAGGTACTGGATGAGCATGCCGAACTGGGTTCCCCAGTCGCCGAGATGGTTGCGCCGGATGACCTTCTCGCCGGTGAACTCCAGTGCGCGCACGAGCGCATCACCGATGATCGTGGATCGGAGGTGGCCGACGTGCATTTCCTTGGCGATGTTCGGCTGGCTGTAGTCGATCACTGTGACACCGGGCTCGGCGGCACTCTGGACACCTAGCCGGGTGTCCACAGCACGAGCAGCCAAGCGCTCCAGGATCGCGCTGTCGGTGACGGTGACGTTGATGAAGCCCGGGCCGGAGATCTCCAGCTTCGCGATGATCTTGTCAACGGGCGCGTGTTCGAGGACGCGGGTGGCCACCTCGCGGGGGTTGGCCCGTAGAGGCTTGGCGAGGCTCATGATGCCGTTGGCCTGGAAGTCGGCGCGGTCGCTTCGTCGGAGCTGGGGGTCGCCTTCCGCGGCGTCGGGGAACGCAGTGGAGATCGCCTGAGCAAGGCGCTGCTGCAGCGCGTCGGCGATGGAGGTGACCGTAGCCATAGAACGAAGGACCACTTCTGTGAGAGGGCGGATCCGCGAACGAGCCGCGGGCGTCGCACAGCAGCCGCACCAGGTGAATGGTCGGCGCCGTGCGCTGATTATCCCATGCTCCCCGTGGACGAAGGCCGATTAAGTCCAGCCGGCGACCGCGCTGGTCGCCGCCAACAGGAGGAACAAGCAATGGGCTTGAATGATCATCACCATTTGACACTCGCCCTTCCGCTATGTGCGGTCCGCGTGCAAGCGGAAGTCGGCGATCCAGTCTGCAAATTCGATCGAACACACAGTGACGGAGCGGCTACGGTGGCAAGCCTGTGTGCGGCGCTCGGGAGGGGAGTGCGGTGAGCAGGGTCGTGAGGGGTGCGCGTGAATCGGGGAAGCTTGCGGCGTCTATTCGGCAGCTGTTCGACGGGGGAGACGAAGGGGTTGCCTTCGACGGCCTCGATCTCGTAGACGTCGGTGGGCAGGTGCGTCGTTTCCGGCACCGCGGGCGTGATCTTGTGGCGAAACTCCGGCCGCTTGAGGCCGCGCGCTCCGAGCGGGCCCTCGCTGCCGAGGCCGCGCACCGTCTGGGCCGATTGGTGGTCGACGGGTTCGGAACCGTCAAGGTCTGCGTCCCTGAGCTGGTTCCATTGCCCGGGCGGAGGGCTGCGCTGGTCTCCCCGTACCTGGGCACGCGCTTGTCCGTCGAAGACGACGGGGCGAGCGCCCTCTCCGCACCCGTCATCGCCGGCCTGCTGATGGCCTTGCTCGATCGAGGAGTCGAGGCGTCGGGGTGCGTGCCACGGAACATGTTCCGCCGAGGTGGCGAGACGGTGCTGATCGACTGGGAGGACGCGCTTCTGGTGCCGGCCGGTGCCGCTCCGGACGGGCTGACCCTGATGAAGTGGGACATCGCCTGGTCCGACCTGCTCGGGCGCGATCTCAAGTTGCGGGAGCACATCCCTGTTTCGGCGCCGGACCGGGAGGTGGAGCTGGACGGCTTCGAGACCGTCCTTGCGGGATGGCTGACCCCGGCCATGACGCGGCGGGACGTCCGCGGTTACGGGATCAGGGTGACGCTTGCGAGTGAACTCCCCTTGGAGATAGACGGATCGGCGAGCGCTGCCTCGCTGGGACACCTTGCCGAGGATGTCCTTCCTACGGGGCTCGGCGTCTTCCACAGCGTGCTGACCGCACGCCTGCGCGAGCAACGCGGCGAGGATGCCTACGCGTTCCTGCTCGGGCGGTTGGACGCCCTGGTGTCCGGCCAAAAGTCGGCCACTCCTTCACTGGAGTTGGAGGGGCTGAGGCGGGCCTGGGTGCTGGCGTTGTTCTCGGCTGCCGAGACATATCTCATGCCCGTGACGGGGTCGCCGTTGGAGCAACTGGCCGCGCGATTGGCCCGGTTGGCGTTCACGGGCGGTTGGGCGGCGGCATGCGAGAGGGCCGCGGCGGCTGCGGAGCTCACCGGCCGGCTTGCTGTCGTCATCCTTGTCGTCCTGCGGCTCGACGAGGAGCTGGACCTGCTGCTGCGGGGATCGTGCGCCCAAGGCGTGGTGACCCGTGGCAGCGATGTCGACTTCGAGTTGAGCTCGGCCGAACACCCCGACGGCCACCGGCCGCTGGAGGACTTGCTGATCGAAGCGCTCGCCTGCCTCGGGCTGGCGGCCGAGGGATCCGCCGCGCGCCCGGCCGAGCGCGACCTCGTCAGCGCGGACAACCGCGCGAGCCGCGACCTGCACGAATGGTTGGAGCTCCGGCGGCCCGGCTCTGAGCTCCAAGACCCGGGCTGGGTAACGGACTTGCTGCACCAGCCGTCCGCAGGTACTGTCGCTCGCCCGAGCCAGTACGAACAGCAGGGCCGCGAAAGCACTGCCAAGTACCTGTGGTTCGAGTCCCGGGCCGCGTTGGCGCGTCTTGCCTTCACCGCCTCGGACGTCTATCGGATGCCTGTGACCCTTGAGGGGCAGCTCGCCGTCATCCCGCAGGTGCTCGACGCAGAGGACGCGACCGAGCTGCGCGATCTCGTCCATGCCACGTTCGCCCTGCGGGAGAGGTCTGGCCTGGCGCGCCCGGGCGAGGACCAGCTCATGGGCGAGATCGCCCGGCTCGCCGACCGGCTGGACCGATTCCGCCAGCGCGTTGGACTGCCCGGCCCAAGAGACCTGTGATTCCGGTACCGCCCCGATCCACACCATTCCCGACCGAGAGGTCTACCGTGATCAGTGACGCGATCCCACTCTCCACCAGCGACGCAGCGCACATCTCCTTCGCGGACGGCTATGTCTTCCACGTCCGCGGGGGCCAGATCACCGCCCCGGGCGAGCCGTGCCCGTGCGCCGGCCTGGAAGCGGTCCACCAGGTCACGGCCTACCGGGAGGCGTACCCGCAGGCCCAGTTGTCCCTGACCGACCAGTGCAACATGGCCTGCACGTACTGCTCGTTCCGCGACCGGGTCCACGCCGACGGCAAGCCCGTGACGATCCCCCTGGAGACGGTGGTGCAGGGTCTCGCGACCCACCGCAAGCGGCTCGGCGAGGAGAACGCGCGGTACAGCCGGATCGACTTCGGGCTCGCCGGCGAGACGATGCTGGTGCGCCACATGCACGAGGAGGTCCAGGCCCTGGTGGAGGAGGGCCTGGCCACGTCGCCGGTCAGCGTGGTGTGGGCCGGGCCGATGGTCACCAACGCGACGCTGTCGATGACGGCCGAACTCGCCGACCGGCTCGGCCCGCCCCAGGACATCAGCCTCGACGGTCCCAAGGACGTCCACGACCGGGTCCGCTTCTACACGGGCGACCGGGGCGGCACCTACGACCACGTGCGGCCCGTCCTGGACCGGGTACTGGCCCGCCACCCCGGCATGGGCGTCTCCGCGGTGCTGACCGCGTACTGCACCGACTTCGTCGCGATCTTCCGCCACCTCTTCGAGGACGTCGGCGCCCGCAACATCTACATGAAGCCGGTCAACGCGACCCACGACAAGGACTACGCCCTCAACGCCGCCACGCTGCCGGCCTTCCGCCGGGGCTACGCAGACCTCGTCGAGCACATCCTCGGCCAGCCGCCGGAGGGCATCCTCGCCCGACTGCTCGCCCTGAACTCCGAGGACTTCTTCATGCGGTACTTCTACCGGGTGAAGGACCGCGCGGCGCAGGTCTACCGGTGCGGAGCAGGCAAGAGCGGCACGTACCTGGACACCAACGGCAACCTCTACCCCTGCGCGCACTTCATCGGGAAGTCCGGCTGGCACATCGGACACGCTTCCACCGGCGTCGAGGACAGCGAACGCAGCCGCTACCTCAACCTGGTCGTCGACGACCGCGACGGGTGCTCCACCTGCCCGTCGCGGTACGTCTGCGGCGGCGGCTGCTACTACCAGGCCGTGCTGGCGAACGGGGACATCACCAAGCCCGACGACGTCAAGTGCGACCTGATCCGGTTCCTCACCGACTTGGCGGTCCGTCTCGTCATCACGCTGCGCGAGAAGCACCCCGAGGTGCTGGACGCCCTCCCGGCCCCGTACGGGCTCACCGACGAGGCCCTTACCGCACCCCCCGAGGCCGACTACGTGCCGGCGGCCCGCCTGCACGCGACCTCGGGCAACGAAGACGCGGTGATCCCGCTGGTTGGGCCGGGTCGTCTCCGGGGAGGGTTGGTGAACCCGGAAGGCCTGCGCGCTCGGCTCTCGCTCGACGACGGTCACCTCGCGGTCCGTCTGGACTTCGGGGGCACGCCCAGCATCGTGCGTGCCGTCCGAGTCCGGCTGCAGCCGCTGGGATCGGGCACCTTCACCCTGCACGACCTCGCCGCCCAACAGTGGCCGGGCGAGCAGCAGCTGAGTTGCAGCCGCGACGGCGCCCGGTGGCTCCAGGCCCCGACCGCCCGCTTCCGCCGCGTTCCGCACCCCGACCCCATCTGGGAGGACGCCGTCGACGTCGACCTGTCCTGGGCACCCCAGCAGGTGCGGCTCACGGTGCCCCTGCCCGCACAGGAGCTGGTGGCCGAGCTGGGGGTGAACGTGTTCGTCGACTTCGAGGACGGCGGCTGGACCGCCCTGACCCTGCACGAGCCGTTCGCGCTCCTCGACCGCTCCCGCGCCGGAGTCCTGCGGTTGTCGGGACCGGAAGCACCCGTGCACCCGGAAGCGGCCAGTGTGAACGGGCGGATGCCCGCCGGGCTCACCCCGATCGGCCGCTGGGCCGGTCTCCAGGGCAACACCTGCTGAGGGGTGGAACGGTGCGCATCCTCTTGACGACCCACCGATTCGCGGACGACGCCGCCGGCGGCACGGAGATCCTGGCCGATGACCTGACCCAGGCGCTGAAAGCCCGTGGCCTGCACGTCAGTTGGCTCGCAGCGGGCGAACCGCCACCGCCGCACCGCCGCACGGCCGATGAGTACCTGAGCGTGCCCGCGGCCTTTGCCGACGACTACCCCGTCGGCTGGCTTGCCCAGGAGACGAAGCAGGCCCAACGCATCGCGCAGGTGCTCGCGACGCGCCCGGCCATCGATGTCGTTCACGTGCTGCACTTCAGCCGCATCGGCCTGGAGTTCCTGAACACTCCGTCCCTGCGAGGGGTGCCCGTCGTCGCGACGCTGACCGACTACACCGCGGTCTGCCCAGACCACCAGCTCGTCATCCGGTCCACCAGCACACAGTGCACCGCGACCGCGGCATCCCGGAACTGCCTCGGATGCCTCGACGCCCCCAAGAACGCTCTCGACGACGTGGAGCGATGGCGGGTACGGAACATCGCCTGGCTGAACGACCGAGTACAAGCCGTGTGGACTCAGACACCGCACCAAGCCGTGGAATTGGCAACAGCGGGCGTCGACATGGGCAAGATCGTCCGCGACCGGGCCCGCTACGGGCTGCCCGCCGGCTGGGCGCCGCTCACCGCCAGCGGACCCACTGGAGGCTACCTGCTGTTTCTGGGCAGATGCTCACCCGAGAAGGGCCTTCATCTCCTGCTCGACGCCTACCGCAGCAGCCGCACCGAACTCCCGCTGGTGATCGCGACCGTGCCGGACGACGGCAGCTACGAGGAACAGATGCGCGCCGACGCTGCCGGGAACCCCCGGGTGCGCTGGCTTCCCCCGCACTCGCGCACCGAGGTCGGCCCGCTACTGGCCGACGCGCAGGCCCTGCTCGTGCCCTCGCAGTGGTGGGAGAACCACCCGCTCGTGGCGCACGAGGCACGGGCCCTGGGCGTTCCCGTGTGGTCCTCGGCGGTCCCGTCCATGCGCCACCTCGCCGACGACCCCGGCATCCACCTCGTCGAGGACTACCAGGACCCGGCTGCCTGGACGCGGGCGATCGAGACGGCATCCGAGCACCCGGCCCCCTGGGCGCCGTCGTTCGGCCGCCGGGCGCAGAAGTTCGAGCTGTTCGCCGACGAGACCGTCTCCGTGTACCGGAAGGTGGTAGCCAGATGATGCCCGAGGACACGCCGATCACGGTGCCCGAACGGTTCCAGAAGTTCCTCGTCACCGACGACTTCGACCGCTACGGCCTCACTCCCGGCCGGCCCACCCTCACTCCGCAGTACCTACAGGTGGAACTCACCGACCTGTGCAACCTCGCCTGCGCCGGCTGCCTGCGCGCCGTCCACGAGAGCAACGGTGGCCACCTGTCGCTGGAAGTGTTCGTCGCGCTCCTCGACCAACTCCCCGACCTGGACCACGTCTCCTTCGTCGGCGGGGGAGAGGCACTGATCGTCGGTGACTTCGCCGCCTACGTCCAGTTGTGCACCGACCGCTCCGTCTTCACCTCGACGAACACCAATGGCCTGCTCGTACGCCGTCGGCTCCGGCCGGTCCTCGACGCCGGGCTCAGGCTGCTCGCCATCAGTGTCGACGGCGCGGACGACGTCACGCTCGGTCGGATGCGCTCAGGGTTGCGCCTCACCCAACTGAGCACGGCCCTGCGAGAAGCGGTCAGGCTGACCGAGGACCGGGCGACGGGGCTTTCCGCCGCGGTGACGCTCTCGACCGTGAACCTGGATCAGTTCCCGGCGATTGTCAACTTCGTCGCCGACCACGGTGTGAAGCGCGTGAGCGTGGAGAGCCTGCACCACTGGGGCGAGGACAAGACCCTCAACGCCGAGTCCCTGTTCGCCCTCCCACCACGGGACGTCGTGCCACACCTGGAGGTCGGGCTCGCACGGGCCGACGAACTCGGCCTGCAATTGTCGATCTTCGACTACTCCCGCCTCGCCTCCCCGGCCGCCGCAGATGCCGTGTGCCCCTGGCCGTGGGACGCCAGCTACATCACCAAGGACGGCGATGTCACGCCGTGCTGTGTCCACATGGAGTCCTCGCAGGGCAACGTGCTCGGCAACATCCACCAGACGCCGATGACCGAGATCTGGACCTCGCCGCCGTACCGGTCCCTACGGGACTCCTTCCTCCAGGGCCCCGCCTGGTCCTCGTGCGACGGCTGCGTGTATCGAATGGAGTTCGGACGTGCTTGACCCCCAACCGCCCGCCCTGCTGAGCAGCCGGCCCGTCGGCGAAAGCCGGAAGATGCTGCACCGCGCGGTCGACCTCGGACTCGACTTCGCCACCGGCAAGCTGCGCGACCACCGCGTACTGCGGCACGCGACGGTCCAGCAACTCATCGACCAACTCTCCGAGTCGATCCCCGTCACCGGGAGCAGCGACGACCAGCTGATGAGCTCCCTGGGTGAGATCGCCCGCTGGTCGATCGCCCAGGCCGACCCGCGCTACCTCGCCTTCCCGGACACGGGCGACAGCCTCGCCGCTCTCGCGGCTGACATCGTCGCCACCTTCCTCAACCAGAACCTCATCGCCTTCGACCGCAGCGCGCCCGCCGCCAGCGTGATCGAAGCCCAGCTGATCACCTGGTTGCGGGAACTCATCGGCTACCAGGTCACGCCGTTGGCCGAGTACCAGGGACTCGCCTCGCTCGGCGGGATGTGGACCTCCGGCGGCAACATGAGCAACCACGTCGCCATCGCCGCCGCCCTCGCGCACACGTACCCCCAGGTCCGCCAAGGCGGCCTGCGCGCCCTTCCCGAACAGCCGGTGATCCTCCTCGCCGGCGGCGTCGAGCACTTCTCCTACCTCGCCGCCGCCCAAGCCCTCGGCCTCGGCACGGACGGCCTGCTGTGGGCCGATGCCACCCCGGACTTCACCAGCGACCCCCGCTCCATCGGACACCTGCTTGCCGCCCCACCGCCCGGCAAGCGGATCTTCATGGTCGTCGGAGTCGCCGGGAACTGCCGCACCACCGGCATCGACGACCTGCAGGCACTCGCCGACCTCTGTCAGCTGCACGGCGTGTGGTTCCACGTCGACGCCTGCCACGGCGGAAGCCTGCTCTTCTCCGAGAAACTCAAGATCCAGCTCGCAGGCATCGAACGCGCTGACTCCGTCGCCCTCGACCCCCACAAGGGCCTGTTCGTCTCCTACCCCTCCAGCTACGCGCTCTTCCGCGACCCGGCCGCGCTCGGCAGCTTCGCCCGCTACCCGGACCGCGCCGACGACCCCGACTGCCTCGACCTCGGGCTGATCACCCCTTTCTACGGCTCCCGCGGCTTCGAGTCGCTCAAGCTCTGGGCCCTCATGAAGCACCAGGGCACCGACGGTATCGGCCGGCTCGTCGAAGCCCGGCAAGCCACCTACCAGAGGATGGTCGACCTGCTGGATCGCACCAACAGCTTCCGCATGCTCGGCACGTCCGACTTCTACCGGTGCGCGTTCGTCTACCTGCCCGACCAGGTCGCCCACGTCCTCCAGGAGACCTACAGCCGACCGGAACTCCACCCGGCGGCGCGCGAACTCGTCTCCCGCTACACCGCGGCCTTCGCCGACCGCCTCTACCGCAGCGGCACCGTGGTCTTCGACCTCTTCGCCCTCCAGGACCTCGCCGATCGCATCGGACTCGGCACCGCCGCCAAGTACCAGGTCATGGGCATGTGCGTCGGCCATCCCCACATCGCCGACGAGGTCGAGCACGAGATCGAGCAGACCATCCTCGACCTCGCCCAGGAGTTCACCGCCGCCATGCTGACCGATGCCCGCACGATCCTCACCGCCCCGACGCCGTCCGACAGCGGTGCTGTGGCGGACGTGACCGGACCGGCGGGTTGGTGAGTGCCGTGACCTACCCGCCCGCGTTCACCATCGCCTACCTCGTCCACAGCGACGTCGAACTCCTGCGCCGCACCATCCCCACCACCCTGGACGCCCTGACCCGCGGCACCCGCCACCCGTACGACCTGGTCCTCGTCGTGGACGGCGCCGAAACCGCGCCGGTCGACGAGATCACCGAACTCGTCTACTCCACCTGGGGCTTCGACGAAGTCCGGCTACGCTGGCGCACCCGTCACCGGGCCTCCGGCGACCAGGCCAACAACATCCACACCCACTTCGTCACCGACAAGAGCCGCTTCCTGATCACCATCGAGGGTGACGTCGTCGCCTTCCGTGACCCGGGTGCGACGGACGTCCTCGCCGAGATCGCCGACACCTTCGACCGCTGCCCCCAACTCGCCCTCGCCCAGCGCATCGACGATCACGACTGCTGGCAGTGGCGACTCGAAGAAGCCGGTCCCGCCCTCAGCGCGGATACGCGCTCGGTCAACCGGGTCTCCTCCCACTTCCTGATCTACGACACCCAGCGGGCGCGACCCGTCATGGCCGCAGCCGGCGGCATCCCCGGCGACCGGTTCCACGACGACGGCCAGAACTGGATGAACTACGAGGACTGGCTCTCCCACACCTTCGCCCACCCCGCCGGGCCCGGCATCGGCTACCTGCACCAACTCTCGCTTCGGGTCTTCCACTGCGACGAGAAAACCGCTCCCGGCTCAGCCCACTACCGCCGAGACCTCGCGACCCGCCTGCGCGTCTTCGCCGAACGCGAGCAGCAGGCGAAGGAGGAGTTCCGTGCCTGACGACCGCCTCGTCCCCGCACCCGTCTTCATCCTCTCCCCGATCCGCTCCGGATCGACCCTGCTGCGCTGCCTGCTCGGCTCCCACCCGGACGTCCATGCCCCGCACGAGCTCCACCTCGGAGGCCTCACCGTCACGGTCGACGACGAGTTCACCGACCTCGCCATGCGCACCCTCAACCACGAGCGCCAGGACCTCGAACACCTGCTGTGGGATCGACTGCTGCACAGCCAACTCACCGAATCCGGCAAGACCGTGTTCGCCGAGAAGTCCCCCGGCAACGTCTTCATCTGGCAGCGGCTCGTCGACTGCTGGCCCGACGCCCGTTACATCATCCTGCGCCGCCACCCGGTGGCCATCGCCGACTCCATCCGCCGCGCCGGCGACGCCACCGACCTCGCCGAAGCCGCCGTCACCGTCGACAAGTTCGCCACCGCCCTCGACGAAGCCGCCGCCAACGTCCCCACCTCCATCAGCGTCACCTACGAACAGCTGACCGCGGAGCCGGAAGCGACCTGCAAGGTGCTGTGCAAGTACATCGGCATCTCCTGGCAGCCGACCATGCTCGACTACGGGCGCCACGACCACGGCCCGTTCATCTACGGCATCGGCGACTGGTCCCCCCAGATCATCTCCGGACGCATCCAGGACGCCACCCCGCCCCCCTCCGTTGCGACGACCCCACCGCTGCTCAAGCACTGGTGCGAGAAGTGGGGCTACTCGGCGTGAACCAGTCACGCTCCGCTGCGGTCTTCTGGTTCATGGGCCTGCCGGCCTCCGGCAAGACCACCCTCGCCCGCCGACTCCGCACCCACCTCCAACCCGAGCACCACGATTGCGGTCTCTACGACGCCGATGAGCAACGGACCATCGGTGTCCTGCGCAACCTCGGCTGGTCCACAGAAGACCGCATCGCCACCATCGAGGCGCTCTCGCACGCTGCCGGCCGGCACTCCATCGGCATCGTCACGCTCGTGACCTCCACGCCGGCGGAACGACGGCTCGCCGCCGACCTCATCGGCCAACGACTCCACCTCATCCACGTCCGCGCACCCGAAGAACTCCGGTACGCCCGCGACGCCCTCCGCCCCTCACCCGCCTACCGTGCGAACCCTGCACCTTATGCACCAGAGCTCTCCTGGACGGAACCCGAGCACCCGGCGCTCACCTTGGACACCACGGGTTCGGTCGATGCCTCAGTGAAGGCCCTCTGCACCTTCGCCGACCGCGTCCTACGGGGCGGTACTTAGTAGCGGACGACCATCACGCCGCAGCGGGACGGCCCGGTGCGCAGTCACTGTCAGGCCCGGGCGGAACACCGTCCCGCACCGACGGATCGACGTCGTTGGTCAACAGCTCTTCACGAGGACGCTCGGCGACCGCGATGAAGGCCAGCTCCGAGAAGAAGAATCCGCCCAGGTGGTCTGCCTCACACACCGCCGCGTACCACTCCTCGACATCGGCCGCACTGACCGAACCCCGACCATGCCTGGCGGCGGACAGCATGGCCTTCCGGATCTGGCCAATCCGGTCCTCCGCGTGCCCCGACAATTCGGTCGACCACGTCAACAGCGGTTCGACGCTCACCAGCTTCAGTGGACTCCGCGCGAGCAGCAGCCCGAGCTTCCGTCCGACACGTCCGTCCGCGTGATCCATCCAGCTCTGGGCATCGTCCGCAAAGGTGTGGCAGAGCCGTCGATCAAGGTCTGCATCCGCGCCGGCGATCACCAAGGAGTCGAAGTCGACGTGTGCGAGGATCGCCCGTCCGCCCGGCCGCAGGATCCGCGCGACCTCGACCAGCATCCGCTCCGGGCGAGGCAGGCACTCGATGGTGTTGTACGAAACGACGATGTCTGCGCTCTCGTCCCCGCATGGAAGCGGGGTACGCAGGTCCGCTGCAAGCGTCACCACTGGACCGCGGTGCGCCTGGAGCTCCTGCCGCGCCTGCCTCAGGAAGGTGACAGACCTGTCGATCCCGATCAGCGTGGCCTCGGGAGCCATCCGGCTCAGCGCGAGAAGCGTCGGCCCGGAACCGCAGCCGAGATCGACGACCTGGCTGTGGGCCGTCGGTGCGATCAGCTCGGCAAGTCGGGAATGGATCGCCTCGGCACTGTCGGACACGACACGACCCCATCCTCATCGTGGCCCGCCTGCGTTCCGCGCGGCGGCCCATCTAAGACATGTACACACAATATGTGACAAATAAGACCACGTCCTTCTGTCGGCAGTCGCATTGGCGCGGGGCTGCGTGGCACGATCCCGGCGGATCAGGCGGGCGGGGCTGCTGCGTGCTGCCGCCCGGTTGGTGTACGGGCGGCAGCACGCGACTGGTCCGGCTGCCGTGGGTCACATCGCGGCGGCGAGCGGGCTCGTGGTCAGCTCGCTGATGCTCTCGGCCGCCTTACGGGTGTGGTAGATCAACGGGCGGAGGTCGGCGGGCATTTCGGTGGTTCGCCGAAGCAGGAGGACGGCGCCCATGATGGAGTCGTGCCACAGGACCGGGGCCGCGACGGAGTCCCAGCCGGGCATGCATTCCTGGCGGCCGACGCCGAAGCCGAGCCGACGGATCTCGTCCAGGGACGCGGAGAGGGCATCGTTGTCGCGGATCACGCCGGGGCCGGCGGTGGGCGGGACTTCCTCGGCGAGGACCAGGTCGCAGATGCTCTGGGGGAGGTGGGCGAGGATGACGCGTCCGGAGGCTCCGGTGCGGAGGGAACGGGAGACGGAGACGACGTCCTCGGCGGACATGCCGACCTCGGCGGGGTCGAGGTCGCCGATGACGTAGTCGGTGCACAGCCGCTTCGCGCCGCCGAAGGGGGAGAGGACGTAGAGCAGGGCGAGGCCGCCGGTGGTGGCGTGGAGGCCTTCGAGGATCGTGTGGGTCGAGGCGGCGCTGGGGGAGTGGGTCATCGCCTGGACGCCGGCGCGGGCGGTGCCGGCGCCGAGGCGGTAGCGGCCCCGGCCGACCTGTTCGAAGGTGCCGTCGGTGACGCCGGTCTTCAGGATGCGGTGGGTGGTGGCGTCGTCGAGTCCGGCGGCGCCGGCGATGGCGCGCAGGGAGTGGACCTCGCCAGGGAGTTGGGTGAAGGCGGCCTGGACGGCGAAGGCGCGGGCTGCGAGCGAGGACGGCGGCTTGCTCGACGATGCGTCCTGGTGCTGAGCGGGCACGGCGTCGGACGTGGTGGTGCTGGTGAGGGTCATGGGTGGCTTCCGGAGGTCGTCGCGCCGTCCGGCGACGGCGCGATGGGGGCGTGCCGGGGTAACCCGTCGGGTGCGGGTGTACGGGCAGCTCGACGGGCCGAGTGGTCAGCGGTCGAGGTCAAGCACGACCTTGCCGCTGGTGAGACGGGCGGCGAGGTCGTGGTGGGCCTGGCGGGCCTGGCCGAGCTTGTAGACCGGGCCGTTGAGTGGCTTGAGCCAGCCGTCGGCGACCGCCGCGAACAGCGCGGACATCGAGTCGTTGAGGTGGGTGCGGGAGGGATAGAGATTCGGCAGCCAGAAGCCGCTGACGGCCTTGGAGCCGGCTAGCAGGCTGGTGATCGGCACGAGCCCCTCCGCGCCGGTGACGGCGCCGAACACCGCGAGGCGCCCGCGGGGGGTGAGGGCGGCGAGGGTGGCGTGGAAGACGTCGCCGCCGGTCATCTCCATGGCGGCCGACACGGGACCGCCGGCGGCCTCCAGGATCCGGGCGGTGAGGCCCTCGGGGCTGGAGGAGTCGACGACGGCGTCCGCGCCCAGAGCGGTGGCGGTGCGGCGCTTTTCCTCGCTGGAGGCCATGGCGATGACCTTCGCACCCGCGTGCTTCGCGAGCTGGACGGCGAGCGAGCCGACCCCGCCGGCCGCGGCCGGGACGAGCACGGTGTCGTCGGCGGTGACCCGCAGGTCGGTGAAGAGCAGGTGCCACGCGGTGTTGCCCTGAAGGGTGAGGGCGATGGCGTCGTGGTCGGCGATGCCGTCCGGGACCTCGAAGGCGAGCTTGCGGTGGACGACGGCGGTCTCGGCGTAGCCGCCGCCGCGGCTGAGCGCGATGTAGCGGCGCCCGTCCTCGGCTGTGCCGAGGACCTCGTTGCCCGGGATGAACGGGGTGGGCATGGGGGCGGGGTACGAGCCTTCGCGCAGGTGGATGTCGGCGTAGTTCACGCCGGCCAGCCGGGTGCGGAGACGAAGGTGGCCGGGGCGGAGCTCCGGCTCGGGCATCTCGGTCGGCTCCAGAACTTCCGGGCCGCCGAACTCCCGCACAGCTATTGCGCGCATGTTGTTCAAACCTAAATATTGCACGGTGGATTCTCGCTGAAGCGCCCATCGGTGGTGCGCTCGGACAGCGAATATACCTGGCGTAGAAATGCGGAATCCGCTGCGCATATAGGGGAGGCGCGCACGAGGACGTGGCGAGTGGTATTCGTCACGTGACGCTCCGTGGCCGAATCCGAGTGGTTGCTCACTGTGAGAATGCAAGGTGGAGGCCTTGCTGTCGCTCACTGCTCCGCTTGCGGAGCGTTGCCGGGACGCCTGGTGGAGATCATTTCTCAGTCTCCGAAAATACCCTGCTCCTACTCGCGTAGATCCCCTTGATTTCTTGACCGTATCCGGGTCGCTACTTAATGTCTTCCCTGCGGCAAGGGCTTGCCGCGCATTATTGATGGGGAATCATGTTATGAGGCTTCAGCTGAATCCGGGCTCGGTCGCCACCTGCGCAGCCCATCGTCCTGAGATCTCGCGAATCGGGCGGAATCACCGCGAGTGAGAATGCCTGCGGCCTGGCGGCCACAGATGGTGACCGCGAGCCGGGAGGCCTACGAGAACGACACCGGCCGGTGGCCACAGGCCGTGACACAGAACTGTGTACGCCGCCGACGAGGCCGCACGGACAACACGCTGGATCTGTCGGGCGCGCTGCCCCTATGGTGCTGCTCCCGCCGCAAGCAGGCCGGCGGACCGGGACGCGAGCAACCGGCTCAGCGCCCCCTGAAATGAGACCGGCGTCCTGGAGCTACCAACTCCTGGACGCCGGGCCCGACGCCCCAAGAGGCGCCGATTCACTACCACGTGCACGCGGGACTTCTTCGCACGAGACCGCCGCGCACGTTCCTACGAAGCACGGAGTATCGCATGCCCGCCATACCCAGCGGAACCCCGACCTGCCCGGCCCCGGACACCCGGCCACGCCTGGCGGCCAAGCTCACCGACATGATCCCGGGCGCCGCTAAGGTCGCCGTCGGCTCCACGGACCCGGTGACACGGTGGCCCCACGCCTACGCCCGCGCCGCCGACGCCGCAGGACGCCCGGTCCGGCTGAGCCCCGTCGCCCGACGGGTCGTCGCACGCTGGGTCGTCCGGGCCCACCCGGACGCCGACTGGACGAGGCCGCACATCCTGGACCTCATCACCGGGCAGCTCACCGCCGCCGACCACACACCGGTCTGGGGCCGCTGACATGGCGCGAATACGCTCCATCAAGCCGGAGACCTGGGTGAGCGAGACGCTCGCCGAGGTGTCCATCCCCGCGGTGCTCACCTTCCTCGGCATGACCAACCATGCCGACGACCACGGCAGACACCGTGACAACGCGGCGGTCGTCTACGGCCTCATCTGGCCGCTGCGTGACGAGGTGAGCCGCACGGACGTCGAGGACCACCTCCGGCAGCTTGCCGCCGCCGACGCCATCTGCCGGTACACCGGCTGCGACGGCCGCCGGTACTTCCACTACCCGACCTGGCGCAACCACCAGAAGATCGACAAGCCCAGCCTGTCCCGGCTGCCCGCGTGCCCGCACTGCGAGCCGGAGCGGTGCGGCGTCTGCAAGGGCCCCTGCATCCAGCGGGCCGCCCTCGCCGATGCCCCGGGAACAGCTGCCGAGGGTGTCGCGAACGCTCCCCGAGTGTTCGCCGAAACCTCGGCGAACACTCCGGCAGCCCTCCAGCAGTCGCAGGAGCCCTTCCCGGTGTCTCCCGCCCAAACGGCTCCTGACACAGCCGAAGCGGTGAACCCGAGGGTCGACGCCGAGCACGTGCCGGTCCCGACCCCCAGGAAAATCGCAGGTCAGGCGGCATTCGGCGAAGCCTCCCCGAAGGCTCGCCGAACCCTCCCGGAGTCCTCGGCGCCTGGATCTAGGATCTTGGATCCTGGATCTTCTTTCCCTACGGGGCGCCAGGCGCCCGACGCGGACACCGTCTCGGCCGGTCAGCTGATCGGCGAGTACGTCGCCGCCTGCGCCGAGCGCCCGCCGGGCAACGTGCTCGGCCACCTCGGCAAGGTCGTCAAGACCCTGCTGGACGAAGGCATCGCCGCTGACCACGTCCGCGCCGGGCTGCGGCGGTTCGCCGAGATCCAGGGCCACCCGTCCCGGCTGCCGAGCCTGGTCAATGACGCCATGAACGCATGAGGCGCCGGTTTGGCCCGGCCGGGATTCCGCCCTAACGTGCCCGCCCACCAGGCGTGGACCAACCCGGTCGACGCCGTCGCCGCCTACGCCGAGGAGCTGTGATGCGTACCCACCGCGACCCGCAGACCCTCGCCGACGCCCCCTCGGTGCTCGACCGGATGGCCCGGATCCTCGCCGCCCGGGGCATCGACTGGGCCACGGTCGACGCCCTCCCGGACGAGCCCGAGCCGTTCTCGACGGAGGACGCGTTGTCCGCCGGGATGCCACCGCGCTACCGCTCCGCCGTCGCCGACCACCCGCTGATCCTCGCCTGGACCCGGCAGGTCGCCGCCCAGGCCGCCGCCCCCAGCACCGGAGCACGCCGCCAGGTCACCACCGGCCCCAGCCTGCTGATGGCCGGGGTGACCGGTGCGGGCAAGACCCACCAGGCGTACGGCGCGGTCCGAGTGCTGGTGCAGGCCGGCGTCGGCGTGCGCTGGCGCGCCACCACCGCGGCCGACCTCTATGCCGAACTCCGTCCCAGCTCGGACACCGACGCCGAGCGGGTCCTCAGCGCCTACAGCCGGGTGCCGCTGCTGATCCTCGACGACCTCGGTGCGGCCAAGACGTCCGAGTTCGTCGAAGAGCAGACGTACCGGCTCGTCAATCGCCGGTACAACGCCATGCTCCCGACCCTGATCACCACCAACCTGCGGATCAGCGACCTCAAGGCGCACCTCGGCGACCGTGTCACCTCCCGGCTCGCCGAGATGACCACCCGGGTCGAGTTCGAACCGGTCGACCGCAGACGCCTCCAGCGCGCCGCCTGAGCCGCCGCTACGCCCGGCCGCCCCACGGCGAGCCGCCCGACTTCACCGACCCAGCGCACCTCTCCGCCGACGCCGACCCAGCGCGCGGAGAGCGATCGGAGCAACCCCGCATGACCACCACTACCAGCCCTGCCCGCCACCGCACCCTCGGCGACCACACCTGGCAGGACCAGGCCGCCTGCACCCCGACCGAGTACAACCCCGTCGACCCCGAGACCTTCTTCCCCGGGCCGGAAGACGCCGACAGGATCGCCACCGCCAAGGCCCTTTGCGCCCAGTGCCCCGTCGCCCGCGCCTGCCTGGACACCGCCCTCGAAACCGGCGACACCCACGGCATCCGCGGCGGCCTCACCGAGGAGGAACGCGAACCCCTGCACACCAGGATCAACGACCGCCTCGACTACAGCCGCGTCAACGACACCCTCGCCGGACGCGACATCCACCTCACCCGCGCCGAACGCCGCGCCGTCGTCCTCGCCGGATACCGCCAGGACGTCCCGGTCGAACGCCTCGCCTGGCTCCTCAAGATCACCGACGAGCACGCCCTCAAGCTCTACCGCGAAACCCGCCGAGCCATCCGCCACCGCCAGATCGCCGAAGAGGCCGCCCGCACGGCCACGACCGACCACAGCGCCACCAACACCGACCAGCTGACCCGCGACGCCTTCGGGACGGCCGCATGAGCACCACCACCGCGACCACCCCGACCAGCGCCCACATCACCGGCTGGGACCGCACGGTCGTCATCGCCCTCGGCGCCGCCGGCTGCGCGCTCTCCTACGACGCGCTCCAGCAGATGGCCATCGCCATCCACGTCCGAGGCCTCCTCACCTACCTCTTCCCGATCATCGTCGACGGCTTCATCGCCTACGGGGTACGCGCCCTGCTGGTCCTGCGCGACGCACCGCTGAGGGCCCGCGCCTACGTGTGGACGCTCTTCGGCGCGGCCACCGGGACGAGCCTGTGGGCCAACGCCCTGCACGCCGTGCGGCTCAACGATCTGCACACCGCAACCGGTGGACTGCGGCTGGGCGACACGGTGGTCGCAGTGTTGTCCACCATCGCCCCGCTCGCCCTGGCCGGCGCCGTCCACCTCTACATCCTCATCGCCCGCGGACCGGTCAACCCCGGTGACCGGAACGGTCACAGTGACCGACCGGCTGAGGCGGACCGGGGCCAGGTCGCCCCTGGCCTCGGGCAGGCCACCTCGGAACGGGCAGGGCTGACCGAGCGGCCGGTGGCACTGACCGCCGGTCAGGACAGCGCCGGTCACCCCGCCTCCGGTCGGCCGGTCAGCCGTCCGGTCACCGCACCGACGGCGCAGCCGCAGCTGACCCCGGTCAGCACGGTCAGCCTGACCAAGCCTGCTGACCGGGGCGGTCACCCGGACATCGACCGGCGGGTCACCGACCGACCGGCGGACAAGCCGCCGGTCACCTCCAGGCCGGTCGCCCGCACCGAGGGCACCGGTCAGCCGGTCACCACCCCGCCCGCCGACCCGCCGGTCACCAGCGCCGGGCCGCCACGGACCACCCCCGGGGGACTCGATGCCTTCGCTGGTGAGCGCACGGGCGAGGGAACGCGCCGGGACGCACTCCCTTTCGCCGCGGGTGGTGCCGCCGGCCAGGTCGGTCACGATGCGTTCGACGACCGGCCACTTGTCGCCGTGCCGCAGCTTGCGGTCCTTGCCGGCCACGAGACCGTACGGCGCTCGGCCGGACCATCGGCCCGTCTCGCGCTGCCGCGCCTTCGTGCTCTTGATGTTGTAGCTCAGCCGCTGGGAGAACTCGCGGGCCTGCTCGGCGCGGTCGATGATCCACCGGCGGTCGCGCTCGATCGAACTGTCCAGGCCCTCATAGTCAAAGATGACCCGGGCCTTGCCCAGGACCGGCCCGATCTCGTCGATCCCCTTGCGGGTGAAGCGGTCCATGGCGAAGTTCCAGAGGCAGGGCACCTCGCCGTTCATGACGGCAGCGAGGGCCTTGTCGAACTCCGGGCGGACGACGTCCGACCAGGCGGACAGGTTGTCCACCCAGACCTTCCGTACCCGCAGGCCCTCGCGGGCTGCCCACTTACGGCCGGCGGCTTCCTGCGCTTCGACGGACAGCAGGTCGCGCGGATCGGTGTTGCGGACGACCTGGGACTTCCGGAGATAGAGATCGACTTCCTGCACGGCAAACGGCCCTCCTCGAACCGGCCCCGTCTGGGGTTGGGGGGACATGTTTGCGTGTTTTTCCGGCCGTCGCCGGGAACGAGACCGTCCGCAACGGCCTGCCCGGCGGCCTGTACACCCTGCTCAGCCACCCGGAGCAGTACCAACTGCTGTGCGCGAACCCTGGCTTGGTGCCCTCCGCCGTCGAGGAGATGCTGCGCCACTGGGCGCCGGTGACGGATTTCCGCCGCACGGCGACGCGGGACGTGGAGCTGGGCGGCCGGACGATCCGGCGGGGCGACAAGGTGGTGGTCTACCACGCCTCCGCCAACCGGGACGCGGAGGTGTTCCCCGAGCCGGACCGCTTCGACATCACCCGCAGCCCGAACGACCACGTGAGCTTCGGCCACGGCCCGCACTTCTGCCTCGGTGCCCAACTCGCCCGGCTCCAGCTGCGATCGATGCTGCGCCGGCTGATCGAGCGGCTCCCCGGGCTCGCGCCGGTCCCGGGCCGGCCGCCGCGGCACCTGGTCTCCAACTTCCAGAACGGCCTCAAGTCGCTGCCGGTCCGGTGGACTTAGGAGGGATGTGCCTCGTCGGCCGTTCGTCTAGGCGCGCCCTCCGGCCTGGTCGCCGTTCCCGGTGCGGGCGGTGACCAGGCCGGACTCGTAGGCCGCGATGACCGCCTGGGCGCGGTCCCGGACGTCGAGCTTGCCGAAGATGCTGGTGATGTAGTTCTTCACCGTCGACACGCTGATGTCCAGGGCCAGTGAGATCGCGGTGTTGTCGAGGCCGGTGGCGATCAGCCGCCACACCTCGACCTCCCGGGGCGTGAGGTCGCCCGTGCCGGTGGCGGCCGCCGGCGGCGCGGCGGTGGCGCCCGGCGTCCGGACGTAGGCGGAGATCAGCCGGGTGAGCAGCCTCGGAGCGACCACCGCCTCCCCGGCGTGCACGGTCCGGATCGCCGTGGCCAGCTCCTCCGGGGAGACGTCCTTGGGCAGGAACCCGTGGGCACCGGCGCGCAGCGCGGCCACCACGTACTCGTCCATGTCGAAGGTGCTGAGGGCGAGCACCCGGCAGCCGGGCAGGACGCGGGCCAGTTCCCCGGTCGCGCCGACGCCGTCCAGGACGGGCATCCGGATGTCCATCACCACGACGTCGGGGCGCAGCCGGAGGGCGGCGGCGACGGCCCGCTCCCCGTCCTCGGCCTCGCCGACCACCTCGAAGGACGGGTCGGGGAAGAGGATCAGGGACAGGCCGCGGCGGACCAGCGGCTGGTCGTCGACGATGAGCACCTTGATCGCCGGGGCGGGTCCGGCGCCGTTGCCGTCGGCGGTGCCGGTGCCGGTGCCGGTGCCGGTGTCGGTGTCGTCGGCGTTGCCGTCGGCACGGCTGGTCGGGTCGGTCATCGGCCCGCCCCGCCGTGCTGGACGGCCGCCTCGGACGATTCGGCGGAGCTCAGCGGCAGCTCGGCCACCACGGCGAAGCCGCCGCCCGGCCGCGGGCCGGTCTCCAGGGTGCCGCCGTGCAGGGCGACGCGCTCGCGCATGCCGATCAGGCCGTACCCCGCCCGGCCCGCACCCGGGGCGCACTCCGGCGGGGGCGCGCCGCCGCCGTCGTCCCGCACCTCGACGGTGACCCGGTCCGGGTGGTACGCCAGGCGGACGGAGGCCCGGGCGGGGCCGGCGTACTTGCGGGCGTTGGTGAGGCCCTCCTGGACGATCCGGAACACGGTCAGGCCGACGGTGGGCGGCAGCGGGCGCCGGGGCCCGTCGACGGTGAACTCGGTCGACAGCCCGGCCAGGCAGGACTCGTCCACCAGCCGGTCGAGTTCGTCCGCCCCGGGCTGGGGCAACGGCGGGGCGGTGTCCGGTTCGTCGCCGGTCCGCAGGACGTTCAGCAGCTGGCGCATCTCGCGCAGGGCCAGCCGTCCCGAGGACTCCAGGGTGACCAGGGCGTCCCGGACGACCTCCGGCCTGCCGAGGTTGGCCCGGGCACCGCCGGCCATCAGCTGCATGGTGGTGATGTGGTGGGCCACGATGTCGTGCAGCTCCCGGGCGATGCGGCGGCGCTCCTCGGCGACCGCGCGGTCTGCCAGCAGTTGGCGGTTGGCGGCCACCTCCCGCTGCCAGCGCGAGACCGCCAGACCGGCGCCGCCCACCAGGGCGGCGGAGAAGGGCGCGGCGATGACCCCCTCCCAGGTCAGGGAGTGGAAGTGGCCCTGGCTCAGCGGCGTGACCACCGCCGTCGCCGCGCCGGCGGCCACCGTGACCGGGACGGTGCAGTTGCGGCCGACCGAGTACAGGGCGACGGTCAGGACGGCGCCGAAGCGGGTGCCGGCCGGGGCGGTGGAGAGCTCGACGGCCGTCTGGAGCACCAGGACGGCGGCGAGCGCCGGCACCGGGCGGCTGCGCCGGGCGAGCAGCGGCAGGCCCGAGAGGGCGACCAGGACGAAGACCGGAACGGTGATGCCCTGGCCCTCGGCGATCCGACCGAGGAGCAGGTACCCGACCAGGTCGACCGTGCCGGCGCCGACGGCCACCAGGGCGTCGCCCTGGGTCCACGGCAGCCCGTCCCTCCACCGCCCCGGCCGCCCGTCGACGCCGTTCGCCGTCCGTTCCCCCGGCGGGCCGTCCGTACCCGCGGCCGCCCCGGCGTGCTGACGCCCGTCCATCTGGTCCTCCCGGCTGATCACTGACGCAGCCATTCTGGCACCGGCCCGCCGGCCCGGACGTGGTCCCCGCGGCCGACGCCGGGAGGGCGGACCAGGACCACGGTCCTGGTTCCGTCCCAGGTGGAGGACCGCGGGCCCCGGCGCGGATCGTCCGCTGCCCGGACGCCCGGGACCCCCTCGCCCTGATGGTCTGGAGACAGGCCGGGAACCCCCGGCGCCGACACCGACGTTCGCGTCCATCAGCCGGAGGAATCGTGATCCGCGCACTGACCGGATTCTCCACCAGACACGCGTGGAAGGTCATCGCCGTCTGGGCGGTGCTGGGCATGGGGCTGAGCCTCCTGGCACCGATGCTGATGTCCCGGGTGACCGGGTCCCAGAGCGGGGACTTCCTGCCGCGCAGCTACGACTCGGCCGCCGCGCTGCGCATCGCCGAGGACAACTTCGGCGTGAAGCCGGACGCCACCACGGTCACGGTGCTGGTCGCCCGGACCGACGGCGGGGCGCTCACCGCCGCCGACCAGCAGAAGGTCGAGGCCGAGGCGGCGAAGCTCGCCGAGCGCCGGGTCGTCATGCCGAGGAAGGAGGACGAGCCGAAGTTCCTCGTGCCCGACCACTCCCAGACGCCCCGGATCGCGCCCGCCATGGTGGCGCCCGACCGGACCTTCGAACTGCTCTCGGTCGAGCTGACCGGCAACGCGACGGAGGAGGGGGTGCAGGGCGTCTACAAGGCCTTCCGGGACGACGCCCGCGCGCGTTTCGCCGACCTCGGGATGCGCACCGGGTTCACCGGCGGCCTGGCCCAGGCCGCCGACAGCGCCGACGCCAACCGGACCGCCGCGATGATCGGCAGCGCCCTCGTCACGGTGCTGATCGTCCTGCTCAACGTGCTGGTGTTCCGCAGCGTGCTCGCGGCCGTGCTGCCGCTGCTCGCGGTCGCCGTGATCGGCGGCGTGGCCGGCGGAGCCGTGGCGGGCGCGGCGGCGCTCGCCGGCCTGAAGCTGGACGCCTCCACCCCGGGCCTGATCTCCGTGGTCCTGCTCGGCATCGGCGTCGACTACCTGCTGTTCCTGCTCTTCCGGTTCCGCGAGCACCTGCGGGCGCGGCCCGACCAGCCCGCCCGGGAGGCGGCCGCCGAGGTGGCGGGCCGGGTGGGCACCGCGATCACCTCCGCGGCGCTGACCATCGTCGCCGCCTTCGCCACCCTGGGCGTGGCGACCTTCGGCCAGTTCCGTTCGCTCGGCCCGGCCATCGCCGTCGCGGTGCTGGTCATGCTGCTGGGCAGCCTCACCCTGATGCCCGCCCTGCTCGCCGCCTGCGGCCGCGGGATGTTCTGGCCCTCGCGCGGTCTGCGGCGGGTTCCGCGTGAGGGCGTCGCCGCCCGTTTCGGCGGCCTCGTCGCCCGCCGGCCGCTGGCGCTGCTGGCGGCCTCCGTCGCCCTGCTCGGCGCGCTGGCCGCCGGCACGGCCGGGCTGCGGATGGACTACAGCCTGGCGGACGGCTCCACGACGGCGGCGGCGGCCACCGCCGCGGAGATCTCCCGCGCCCTGCCGGCCGGCGTCTCCGACCCGACGACCGTCTACCTCGTCGCCCAGGACGGCGGCACCCTCGACGCCGGCCGGTTCGACGGCCTCTCCCGGGCCCTGACCGGGGTCGAGGGCGTCGGCCAGGTGGGCCGGACCGTCCTCGACGAGGCCCACCGCGCCGCCCGGATCGAGGTCTACCTGAACGCCGACCCGCAGAGCCAGCGGGCCCGCGACCTGGCCTCCGGCCCGGTCCGTGCCGCGGTCGCCGCGCACACCCCGCCCGGAACCAGCGCCCACGTCGGCGGCACGGCGGCGGTCTTCGCCGACATCTCCACCGCCGTCGACCACGACCTGACCGTGGTCTTCCCGGTCGCGGCCGCCCTGATCGCCCTGATCCTGCTGCTGCTCCTGCGCAGCCTGCTGGCCCCGGTGGTCCTGATGCTCGCCGTCGGCCTCGGGTTCGCCGCCACCCTGGGTGCCGCCACGCTGCTGTTCCAGCACGGCCTGGGCGAGCCGGGCGTCGCCTTCACCCTCCCGCTGGTGCTGTTCCTGTTCGTCGTCGCCCTGGGCACCGACTACAACATCCTCGTCACCGACCGCATCCGTGAGGAGATGCGGCGGCCCGGTGCGCCCCGCGACGCCGTGGCCCGCGCCGTCCGGCACACCGCGCCGGCCGTCGCCACGGCCGGTCTCGTCCTGGCCGGTTCCTTCGCCACCCTGGCGACCACCCCGGGCAGCGAGCAGATCGCCTTCTCGCTGACCCTCGGCATCCTGCTCTCCGCCCTGGTCCTCTCGCTCGGCGTGGTCCCGGCCCTGGCCGCCCTCCTCGGCCGCTCCCTCTGGTGGCCTCTGCGCCCCACCCCGGCCGCTCCGACCACGACGGCACCGACCACGACGGCACCGACCACGACGGGGCCGGACACCGCCGCGGCCCCGGTGGCCGCCCCGCGCCCGGCCCCGGACCGCCTCGGCACCCGCTGAGCGAACCGGTCGCACCGGTCGCACCGGTCGCACCGGTCTCCACCGAGGCGTTCCCTCCCGGGGACCCTTCGGGCCCGGCCCCGAGCCGGCCCGAAGGGTCCCCGGCGTCATGGCCGCCGTGGTGCCCGGCCCCTCACTCGAAGCGCGCCGGGTCGCCGGCCCCGCGCCGGACGATCTCCGGCTCGCCGCTGGAGTAGTCGACGACCGTCGTCGGCACCGTGCCGCAGTCGCCCGAATCCAGCACGGCGTCCAGCACGTGGTCGAGCCGCTCCTTGATCTCCCATCCCTGGGTCATCGGCTCGTCCTCGCCGGGGAGGAGCAGGGTGCTGGAGACCAGGGGCTCACCGAGTTCGGCGAGCAGGGCCCGGGTGACGACGTGATCGGGGATCCGCACCCCGACCGTCTTCTTCTTCGGGTGCATCAGGCGGCGCGGCACCTCCTTGGTGGCGGGGAGGATGAAGGTGTAGCTGCCCGGCGTCGAGGCCTTGACGGCGCGGAAGACGTCGTTGTCGATGTGGACGAACTGGCCCAGCTGGGCGAAGTCCATGCACATCAGCGTGAAGTGGTGGCGGTCGTCGAGACGCCGGATCGACCGGATCCGTTCGAGGCCGTCGCGGTTCTCCAGGCGACAGCCCAGGGCGAAACAGGAGTCGGTCGGGTACGCGATGAGGTTCCCGGACCGGAGGCCGGCGGCCACGGTGCCGATGGTGCGCGGCTGGGGGGACTCTGGATGCACGTCGAAGTACTTCGCCATTGGCCGACCCTACGGGATCCCGGTCGTCGCCCGGTGCAGCCGCCGCGTCCCGCCCCCGGTGCCCGGGGCCGCGCCGCCGCTGCCCGGGGCCGCGCCGCCGGGCACCGTCCCGCGTCCGGCCGGCCGCCGGGGCGATCAGCCCGCGCAGTCCGGGCACAGTCCCCGGTAGGTGACCTCCGCCTGCACCACGGCGAATCCGAAGCGCTGCTCGGCCGGAAGGTCGGCGAGCGGATTGCCCCGCGGGTGGACGTCGCGGATGGCGCCGCAGCCGGTGCAGACCAGGTGCTGGTGAGGGTGGTGGGCGTTCGGGTCGTAGCGCTTGGCGCGCCCGTCGGTGGCCACCTCGACGACCTCGCCCAGGGTGACCAGTTCACCGAGCGTGTTGTAGACCGTCGCCCGGGAGATCTCCGGGAGGCGCTCCGCCGCCCGGGCGTGCACCTCGTCGGCGGTCAGGTGCACGTGCTCGCCGTCCAGGACCTCGGCCACGACACGCCGCTGGGAGGTGAGGCGCCAGCCGCGCCCGCGCAGCCGCTCCAGCAGGTCACTCATATCGGTTCACCTATTCAGGTCAAGGGGAGGACCGGAGTTTACCAATTCACCTCCGGTGCCTTCCGGTTCCCGATCGGATATGGCTTTGGTGTCTTTCTTGACTTGGAATCCGTCCATCGTAGGATCGGCTCCGGCGCTAGCCTGGGTGGCAGCAGCATGTGACTCCCGTCACTGCCGTGCGCAACGGCGGGCAGTGACAGCAGTGGCAACACGCGGCGCGCCAGGACCAGACAGCAGCAGTAGGTGCCGTAGGTAGCAGATGAAGACACCGTGATCCGCCTTGTGAGGGAAGGATTCCCATGTCTGACAACCACGATGCAACCGGCGTAGAGGCGAACGCGGAGGGCTGCCCGGTGAACCACGGGCGGGCGCCGCACCCCACCCAGGGCGGCGGGAACCGCCAGTGGTGGCCGGAACGGCTCAACCTGAAGATCCTCGCGAAGAACCCGGCGGTGGCCAATCCGCTCGGTGGCGGATTCGACTACGCCGAGGCCTTCAAGACCCTCGACCTCCCGGCCGTCAAGCGGGACATCCAGGAGGCCCTCTCCACCTCGAAGGACTGGTGGCCGGCCGACTTCGGCTACTACGGCCCCTTCATCATCCGGATGGCCTGGCACAGCGCCGGCACCTACCGGATCAGCGACGGCCGCGGCGGCGCCGGCGGCGGCCAGCAGCGCTTCGCCCCGCTGAACAGCTGGCCCGACAACGCCAGCCTCGACAAGGCCCGCCGCCTGCTGTGGCCGGTGAAGAAGAAGTACGGGCGCGCCCTGTCCTGGGCCGACCTGATCATCCTGTCCGGCAACGTGGCCCTGGAGGGCATGGGCTTCGCCACCTTCGGCTTCGGCGGCGGCCGGGTCGACGAGTGGGAGCCGGACGAGGACGTCTACTGGGGCCCGGAGACCACCTGGCTCGGCGACGAGCGCTACACCGGCGACCGCGAGCTGGAGAGCCCGCTGGCCGCCGTCCAGATGGGCCTGATCTACGTCAACCCCGAGGGCCCCAACGGCAACCCGGACCCGATCGCCGCCGCCCGCGACATCCGCGAGACCTTCTATCGGATGGCGATGAACGACGAGGAGACCGTCGCGCTGATCGCCGGCGGCCACACCTTCGGCAAGACCCACGGCGCCGGCCCGGCCGACAGCGTCGGCCCGGCCCCCGAGGACGCCCCGATCGAGCAGCAGGGCCTCGGCTGGAAGAGCACCTTCGGCACCGGCGTCGGCGGCGACGCGATCACCAGCGGTCTGGAGGGCACCTGGACGCCCACCCCGATCACCTGGGACAACAGCTTCTTCGAGACGCTGTTCGGCTACGAGTGGGAGCTCACCAAGAGCCCGGCCGGCGCGCACCAGTGGAAGCCCAAGGACGGCGGCGGCGAGGGCACCGTCCCGGACGCCCACGACCCGGCCAAGCGGCACGTGCCGATCATGCTCACCACGGACCTGTCGCTGCGCTTCGACCCGGTCTACGAGCCGATCTCCCGGCGCTTCCTGGAGAACCCGGAGGAGTTCGCCGACGCCTTCGCCCGTGCCTGGTACAAGCTGACCCACCGCGACATGGGCCCGGTGGTCCGCTACCTCGGCCCCGAGGTCCCGGGCGAGCACCTGCTCTGGCAGGACCCGCTGCCGGGGGTCACGTACCGGCCGATCGGCGCGGCCGACGTCGCCGACCTCAAGCGGCGGATCAACGCCACCGGCCTGTCGGTGTCCGAACTGGTCTCCACCGCCTGGGCGGCGGCCTCCTCCTTCCGCTCCAGCGACAAGCGCGGCGGGGCCAACGGCGGCCGCATCCGGCTCCAGCCGCAGATCGGCTGGGAGGTCAACGAGCCCGACCGGCTGGCCACGGTGCTGCGCGCCCTGGAAGGCGTGCAGCAGGAGTTCGACGCGCAGGCCGGCGACAAGCGGGTCTCGCTCGCGGACCTGGTGGTGCTGGCCGGCGGCGTCGGCATCGAGCAGGCCGCCAGGGCGGCCGGGCTGGCCGTCGAGGTGCCGTTCGCGCCCGGCCGGGTGGACGCGCCGCAGGAGCTGACCGACACCGAGTCCTTCGCCGCGATGGAGCCCAAGGCGGACGGCTTCCGCAACTGGGTCGGCAAGGGCAACCGGCTGCCGGCCGAGTACCTGCTGCTCGACAAGGCCAACCTGCTGGGCGTCAGCGCGCCCGAGCTGACCGTCCTGGTCGGTGGCCTGCGCGTGCTGGGCGCCAACCACGGCGGGTCCACGCACGGTGTGCTCACCGGGACCCCCGGCGTGCTGACGAACGACTACTTCGTCAACCTGCTGGACCTGGACACCGCGTGGAAGGCCACCTCGGAGGACGCCCACACCTTCGAGGGCCGGGACGGTTCGGGCCGGGTGCGCTGGACCGGCACCCGCGCCGACCTGGTCTTCGGCTCGAACGCCGAACTGCGGGCCGTCGCCGAGGTGTACGCGGCCGACGACGCCAAGGAGAAGTTCGTCGAGGACTTCGTCGCGGCCTGGGTCAAGGTCATGAACGCGGACCGCTTCGACCTCCGCTGATCCGCGGCGCCTGACGACGGGAGCCCGGGGCGGCGAGGCCCCGGGCTCCCGTCGCGCGTCACCGGCCCCGAGCCGGATCGGCGACGGACCCCACGCTGACCAGCCCGGTCTCGTACGCCGCGACCACCACCTGGGCCCGGTCCCGCAGGCCCAGCTTGCCGAGGATCCGGGCCACGTGCGTCTTCACCGTCGCCTCGGACAGCCCCAGTCGGGCGGCGAGTTCGGCGTTGCTGAGGCCGCGGGCGAGCAGCCCCGTCACCTCCAGCTCGCGCGGGGTGAGCGTGCCCAGCTCCCGGTGCGGGGCGGCGGGGCCTGCCGGGCTCTCCGGGCGGGCGAAGCGCTCGACCAGACGGCGGGTGATCGCCGGGGCGAGCAGCGCGTCCCCGGTGCGGACCAGCCGGACGGCGGCCGCCAGGTGCTCCGGGGTGACGTCCTTCAGCAGGAAGCCGCTGGCCCCGGCGGCCATCGCCGCGTAGACGTAGTGGTCGAGGTCGAAGGTGGTCAGCATGATGATCCGCGGCGGCTCCTGCGCGCCGTCCGCCAGGATCCGGCGGGCGGCCTCCAGCCCGTCCAGGCCGGGCATCCGGATGTCCATCAGCACCACGTCCGGCCGGCAGCGGCGGACGGCGGCGACGGCCTGCTCGCCGTTCTCGGCCTCGGCCACCACCTCGATGCCCTCCGACTCCAGGATCAGCCGGAACCCGGTGCGGACCAGGGCCTGGTCATCGGCGACCACCACCCGCAGCGGCTGCTCGGTCATGAACTCTCCAGGGGAATCAGGGCCTTGACGCGGTAGCCGCCGCGCGGCCGGGGGTCGGTGTGCAGGGTGCCGCCGTAGACGGCGAGGCGTTCGCGCAGGCCGAGCAGGCCGCGTCCGTTGCCGGTGGCGGCGGCGCCGGTGGGGCGTCCTCCGGTGTCGGTGACCTCCACCAGCAGCCGGTCGGGGGCGTACTCGACGGTCACCGCGGCGTGGGCGCCGCCCGCGTGCTTGACGGTGTTGGTGAGCGCCTCCTGGACGACCCGGTAGGCGGCCAGCTCGACCCCGGGCGGGACGGCGCGGCGCTCGCCGCGGACGGTCAGCTCGACCGGCAGCCCGGCCTGCCGGACGCCGTGGACCAGCGTCTCCAGCCGGCCGAGGCCCGGCTGCGGGCTGAGGCCGGCCCCGGCGGCCGGGTTGTCGGCGCTCTCCGAGTCGATGGTCAACAGGCCCATCACGTGCCGGAGTTCGGTCATCGCCGCGCGGCCGCCGGACTCCACCGCGAGCATCGCCTCGCGGGCCCTCTCCGGCGCGGTGTCCAGGATCTTGCGGGCCGCCCCGGCCTGGATCGTCATCATGCTCACGTTGTGGGTGACGACATCGTGCAACTCCCGGGCGATCCTGGCCCGTTCGAGCTCCACCGCGCGCTGCAGCGCGGCCAGCTGCTCGCGCTCCAGGGCGGAGAGCCGCTCCCGCCCCTCCTCCACCCGGCGGCGCCACATCCGCAGTTCGTACGCGACCGCGAACACCGGCACCAGGAGCAGGACGGCGATCACCCCGTTGGGGAAGTGCGGCAGTTTGGCCGCGGAGAAGAGCACCACCAGGGCGGCGGTGGCGGCCGGCAGGCCGAGCAGCAGGGCCCGGGGGCGGCGCCCGTACGCGGCGGCGCTGTACGCGGCGACGACCACCGCCACGCCCGCCGAGTACGCGATGTCCTGCGACTGGTGCCGGACCAGCAGCGCGGCCGGCAGCACCGTCCACAGCACCGCCAGCGGGTAGCGGCGGCGCAGGACCAGCGGCAGCGGGACGAGCGGCACCAGCAGCAGCAGCCAGGACAGCGCCGTTCCGTGCGGGCCGCCCGCGATGGTCGCGTAGCGCCCGCCGGTGAAGGCGAGGAAGAGGGCCAGGGCCACGTCGAAGGCCTGGCCGCGCCGGGTCGGCCGGGGCGGCGGCGCGGTGCCCGGGCCGTCGGCCGGGCGGACCGCCGCGCGCAGCCGGCGCACCGTCGGATGGTTGATCACCGGGACATTGTGGGGGCCACGGGCCCCGCGGGACAGCCCCTCGGCCGGGGGGTGGCCGGTACTCCCCACGACTACATCGGAGGGATGACGCCGGCGCCCGTCCACCCGACGCGGTACGGAACCTGCGGCGGTCGGCGGACGCGGACCCGCGCCGCCCGTCCGTACCTTCGTCGCGGCACCAGACGGGAAGCGACGAGGAGCGGAGACATGAGCAGCGATCCGGTGATCGAACTGAGCGGCGTGAGCCGCCACTACGAGGGCGCCCGGGCGGCCCTGGACGACGTCACGCTGAGCGTGCGGGCGGGGGAGTCGGTGGCCGTGCTCGGCCCGTCCGGCAGCGGGAAGTCCACCCTGCTGAACCTGGTCGCCGGGCTGGACCGGCCCAGCGCCGGGACGGTCACCGTGGCCGGGGTGCGGGTGGACCGGCTGGGCGAGGCGGCCTCGGCCCGCTACCGGCGCGGCACGATCGGCATGGTGTTCCAGTTCTTCAACCTGCTGGACGACCTCACCGTGGCCGACAACGTGGTGCTGGCCGGCGAACTGGCCGGCGTCCCGCGCGCCGAGGCCCGGCGCCGGGCGGCCGAACTGCTGGAGGCGCTCGGCATCGACCGGCACACCCGCGCCCACCCGGGCCGGCTCTCCGGCGGCGAGCGCCAACGCGTGGCAGTAGCGCGGGCGCTGATGAACCGGCCGGCCCTGCTGCTGGCGGACGAGCCGACCGGCGCGCTGGACTCGGCCGCCGGCGAGGACGTCAAGGAGCTGTTCCGCGACCTGCACGAGGACGGGCAGACCGTCCTGCTCGTCACCCACGACCTGGCCCTGGCCGAGGACTGCGCCACCCGGACGGTCCGGATGCGGGACGGCCGGGTCGAGGCGGACTCGGCTTCGGCTCCGGCGGTGGCGTCATGACCGCGCTCGGCAGGGTCGTCCGGGCCGGTGTGCGCAGGCGCCGGACGCAGTCCGTCGCCGTCGGACTGGCCGCGCTGGTGGCCACCACCTGCTCCGTCCTCGGCGGCTCGCTGCTGGTCGCCTCCCGGGCCCCCTTCGAGCAGGCCTTCGACGGCCAGCACGGCGCCCACCTCACCGCACGCTTCGACGGCGCCCGGGCGAGCGCCGACCAGCTCGCCGCCACCGCGCACGCCCCCGGGGTGACGGCCGCCGCCGGGCCGTACCGCACCGTCACCGTCGACCCCGAGCCCGGCTCCGGCACGGACCTGCCGCCCGGGATCACGATGGCGCCGATGACCGTCACCGGCCGCGCCGCGGCCACCGCAGGGGTCGACGACGTCACTCTGCTCCAAGGGAGTTGGCCGCAGCAACCGGGCGAGGTGGTGATCGAGGCCGGGTACGGCGACAAGCCCCGGCAACCGGGCGGCACCCTGCGGCTGCCCGGCCTGCCGGGCGCGCCCACCCTCAAGGTCGTCGGCTTCGCCCGTTCCGTCAGCCGGACCTCGGACGCCTGGGTGACCCCGGACGGCATCGCCGCCCTCACCGCACCCGGCAGCACCCCCGGCTACGAGATGCTCTACCGCTTCACGGACACCGGCAGCGCCGACGCCATGGCCGCCGACCGGGCCGCCGTGGCCGCGGCCGCCCCCGGCGGGGCGCTCACCGGTGCGCAGTCCTGGCTCACCGCCAAGCAGGGCTCGGACCGCAACACCGCCCTGTTCCTGCCCTTCATGGTCGCCTTCGGCCTGCTCGGGATGGCCATGTCGGTCCTGGTCGCGGGCAATGTGGTGGCCGGCGCCGTCGGCACCGCCACCCGGCGGATCGGCGTGCTCAAGGCGCTCGGCTGCACCCCCGCCCAGGTGGTGCGCGCGTACGTCGCCCAGGCGCTGATCCCGGCCGGCGCCGGCACCCTGCTCGGGGTGGTCGCGGGCAACGCACTGACCGTCCCGGTGCTCGCCACCACCGGATCGCTCTACGGCACCACCGCCTCGGGCCTCTCCCCCCGGGTGGACGCCGCCGTCGCGGGCGGCACCCTGGCCGCCGTCACCCTGGTCGCCTGGGCCGCCGCCGCCCGGGCCGGACGGCTGCGCACGGTGGACGCGCTCGCCGTCGGCCGTACGGCGGGCGGCACCCGGCGGGACGCGTTCGCCACCCGGGCCGCCGCACTGGCCGCCCGGCTGCCGCTGCCCCGCCCGCTGACCCTCGGCCTCGCCCAGCCCTTCGCCCGCCCGGCCCGCGCGGCCGGGATGCTCGCGGCGGTGCTGTTCGGCACGGCGGCGGCCGTCTTCGCGGTGGGCATGGGCGGGACGATGGGCTGGGTGCAGCAGGCGAAGACACGGGACGCCGGGGACCTCGTGGTGCACCCGACGCGCCCGGACGGCCCGCCCGGGGCGGGTCCGGCGGGCAGGCCGGTCCCGGCCGACCGGGCCGTCGTCACCGCGGCGCTGGACGCCCGGCCGGGCACCGCCGCGTACTTCGGCAACGGCACCGAGGACGTCACCGTCCCCGGGGTGGCCGGCACCACCACGGTGACCGCCTTCGACGGCGACTCCTCCTGGGCGGGCTACCGGATGGTCACCGGGCGCTGGTACCGGGGCCCGGGCGAGGCCGTCGCCCCGGCCACCTTCCTGACCGAGGCCTCCGTCGGGCTCGGCGACCGGGTGACCTTCACGAGCCACGGCCGGCCGGTCACCGTCCGGATCGTCGGCGAGGTCTTCGACCCGCACGTGCAGACCAACGAGCTGTTCACCGACGCCGCCGGCTACCCGTCCGGCACGGCCCCCAGGCCGGACTTCTGGGTCGTCAAACTGAAGCCCGGCACCGACCGGACCGCCTACGCCACCGCCCTCGGCGCCGCGCTCGCCCCGGAGCACATGACCGCCGACACCGGCGGACCGCACGGCTCCAGCGGCTCGATCGCCGCACTGAACTCGCTCACCGCCACCCTGACCGCGCTGCTGCTCGTGGTCGCCGGGCTCGGAGTGTTCAACACCGTCGTCCTGGAGATCCGCGAGCGCACCCGGGACACGGGCGTCACCAAGGCGCTCGGCATGACCCCGGTGCAGACCGTGGGCGTCGTCCTCGCCTCGGTGGTGCCGGTCGGGGCCGTCGGCGGCGCGGTCGGACTGCCGGCGGGCCTGCTGCTGCACGGCCTGACGGTGCCCGCGATGGGCCGCAGCGCCGGGCTGACCTTCCCGGCCTCCGCGCTGGACGTGTTCGGCACCCCGGTGCTGGTCCTGCTCGCCCTCGGCGGCGTGCTGATCGCCCTGCTCGGCGCCCTGCTCCCGGCCGTACGGGCGGCGCGGGCGCGCACGGTGGACGCGCTGCGGGCGGAGTGAGGGCGGGCGGAGTGAGGGCGGGCGGAGTGAGGGCGGGGGAGTGACGGCGAGGCCGGACGGGACCGGATGTCCGGTCCCGTCCGGTCCCGTCCGGCCCCGGCTCACGAGGCCGGTGTGCTCAGGAGGCCCCCGCGCCGTCCGCCTTCTGCCCGTCGGCCTTCTGCTCGGCCGCCCGGACCTGCTCGGCGAACTCGCGCGCGTCGATCCGCTCGACCGAGGCCCCGTGCCGGTCGGCCAGCTCGTCCGCCGGGGCGGGCGAGGACTCCCGGACCTCCAGCGCGAGCAGCGCCCCGCCGTCCGGCACCCGGGGCGAGAGCAGGATCAGCCCGGCGCCGCCCTCGCTCGCCTGGTGCTCCTCGGCCGCGTTGCCGATCGCCGCGCCGGCCGCGAAGCCCAGCAGCACACCGACCGGCCCGCCGAGCAGCCCGATCAGGCCGCCCAGCACGCCCGAGCCGACGGTGGCCACCCCCGCGCCCCGGGTGAAGGTGTCCGCGACCTCCAGCAGCCCGTCGGCGCTGCGCTCCATCGCCGCCACCATCCGCAGGCCCGGCAGGTGCTGCGCCTCGTCGAAGGCCGGGCGCCAGGCGGCGACGTCGGGGAAGGTCAGTAGGACGACGTTGTGCTGGTCGCTCATCGCGCTCCGATCGGGCCGGGGCCGCAGGTGGCCGGGCTTTCATCGTGACCCCCGGTGCGGGGCGCTGCCACCCCGGCGGCCTCAGCGCGGCCCGTCCGCCGGGTGGTTGAACACCGGCCCGAGGTCCGGCGGGAGGTGTTCGACCAGCAGCGCGACGGCCTCCTCCGGGGTGGCGGGCGTGCCGAGCACCTCGGAGCCGCCCGGGCCGTGGATCTGGTAGCCGCCGCCGTCCTGCGGCACGGCGAACGGCACGCCCGCGGCTGCCCACGGGAACGAGGTCGACAGGCTGAAGTGCAGGTTGTAGTGGCTGGTCCAGGGGAAGAGCCGGCGCAGCCGGGGCTCCGCGCGGGCGGCCTTCAGCAGGCGGACCAGGCCGTCGTTGCAGCTTCCGGGGCCGTGCCCGATGTCCTGCTGGAGCCATTCCCACGACAGGACGAGCCCCTCCCAGCGGGCCTCCGTGGCGGCCTCGGGGCCGATCGCGCGGGCGGCGGCGAGGTCCGGCAGGACGGGCTTGGGCAGGGCGCCTCTCTGATCATCTGATCGCATGGTGGGCAGTCTGCCCCAGCGCCCTCCGCAAAAGGGAAACGGTCGTCGGGCCCGTCCGCACGGCGGGCCCGGACCCGGCCCGGACCCGGCCCGGCGACGTCCGGCCGCCGGGCCGGGCCGGGTCGAACCTCGGGCGGCCCGACCACGCCTGACTGACAGTCGGATCATCGAGGTGGATTCCTGCACCGGGCGGTCGCCGTCGCCGCCGTGGGCTACTCGGCGGCGCCGCGCAGCCGGCGCCAGGTGCGGTCGACGGAGGCGAGTCCGGTGCGTCCGTCGGCGGGTGCGCCGGACTCCCAGGTGCGGGCGGCCGCAGCGAGGGTCTCCACGGTCTCGGTCGGCGCCGCCGGCGCCTGGGTGGTGCCGGTCCGGGCGGCGCGGGCGGCGCGCAGGAGGTCCGCCGGCCCGAGCGCGTCGAGCCTCGCCCGGGCGTGGTCGAGCAGGGCGGCGCAGGCGTCGGTGATCGCGGCCTCGCCGAGCGGACGGGCAGGCAGGCCGAGGCCCTCGGCCAACTGCCCTTCCAGGGCGGTGCGCAGGTCCTGCACGGAGAGGTCGCGGACGGTCAGCGACAGGTGGGCGGACAGCCCCCCGGCGCCGACCGCCCGGTGCGCGAAGCCGCGCGGGATGTAGAGCACGCCGCCGGGTTCGAGCACGCCGTGCAGGCGCAGCGGGGAGCGCTCGTCCTCCGGGAGCTCGCCGAGCCGCCAGTCCGCCGCCGTCGGCGCGTCGTGGACGTACCAGGTCTTGCGCCCGGCGGCCTGGAGGACGAACACGTCGGCGTCGTCGCGGTGCACCGCGAGGCCCTGGCCGCCGGCCGGGGTGACGAAGAAGAAGGCCTCCACCCGCCGGTCGAGCTCCTCGGACAGCCGCGCCACCAGCTCGCCGGTCGGGCGGTGCCACTGGTCGACGCAGCGCAGCAGCAGCGTCGCCCCGCGGTGCAGCTGGGCGAGCACCTTCGCGCGGTCCGCGAAGCCGTGGTGCGTCGTGCCGTTGACGGTGCGCGAGGTGGTGAAGGCCTCGGGCGGGATGGTCACCTTGTCGGAGCGGACCATCTCCAGGTAGGGCGTGCGCAGCAGTCCGCCGTCGAAGGCGGCGTCCAGTTCGTCGAGGTCGAACGGCGCGGCCGGCGCCTCCGGGGCCTTCCGGGGGAAGAGCGCGGGCTCGCGCTGCCACTGGCGGGCGGTGAAGCCGTCGACGTCGCCGACCCAGTCGGCCAGTGTGGGCGATTCCATGGTGTGTCCCGTGGTGTCAGGGGTGTTCGGTGGCGCCGGGATGCCGGGATGCCGGGATGCCGGGGCGTCAGGCTTCGACCCGCGCCTCGAACCGTACGGAGAGCAGGGAGCGCAGCGGCACCTGCGCGTCCTGCTGCGGGCTGCGGACGACCAGCCGGTTGTCCAGGGCCGTGGTCAGCAGCTGCTCGGCCAGCGGCACGATCAGGTGCTTGGCCCAGCAGCGGGCGCCCTCGAAGCCGAAGGGCATGAACCCGGGCGTCTTCTCCGGGTCCGTGACGCCGTCCCAGCGCTCGGGGCGGAACTCCAGCGGGTCGGACCAGTAGTCCGGGTGGCGGTGCATCAGCAGCGGGAAGAGTGCGACGTCGTCCTCGGGCCGGATCTCGGGGTGGAGTTCGGTGTACGCCGCGCCGCCGTTGCGGTACAGCATCCAGGCGGGCGGCAGCAGGCGCAGCGTCTCCCAGAGGACATTGGTGAGGTCGGCGCGGTGCTCCGGCCGTCCCCGTTCCGGTCCCATCAGCCACAGGGCGTTGCCGGTCAGCGCGGCCACGCCGTCGCAGAGGGTGGCCGTCGCCCGCCGGTACATCGCGACGGCCTGCTTGCGCTCCAGCGGGTCGTCGGCGTCGCGGATCAGCCCGGCGAGTGCGGTGCGGCCGTCCTGGTCGGCGGAGCCGGGCCAGCGGGTCACGGCGCGGTCGACGAGCCGGGAGAGGGTGTCGGAGCGGGTGACGCCGCGCTTCCACAGCAGCGAGACCGGCAGCGGGTCGGCGGAGAACAGCCAGCGACGCAGGTAGGAGGTGCCGGCGTAGGGCCAGGAGCCGGACATGCCGCGCGCCGGCGGCGGGGGCTTGCGGATGCCCGCCATGGCGTCCTGCCCCAGTGCGCGGATGGTGCGCGTCGCGCTGTCGTGGGGGATGTCGGAGCCGGCGGCGGGCTTGTAGACCGAGCGCTCGTTGGAAAGGACGGGGCGGGCCGCGACGATTTCGGCCATCAGTCGGGAGTCCGAGACGCCGACCTTCGCCGGGTCGATCCGGAACACCTTCTCGTCCCTGGCCAGTAGCTCCTGAATCCTCGGGGCGAACACGATGGAATGGCTGCGCGCGGTTGCCGTCGCCATTTCTTCCACGGGAATCCGGCCTCCAATGCGAAATGGCTGGTCAGTGCGTTCGGTACGGCGCGCGGGGGAATCCCGGACGCGCCGTGGCGCCGGCGGGGGCACGGCCGACCCGGGCCCCCGCCAGCGGCTGGCCACGTTAGATAACGTGCAGCACCCACGCGTGGTTCGCGAGGTCGTCGTTCTTCTTGAACTTCTTGACGAGCGCCTTGACCATCTTCATGACTAACTCTCCATTCCGGGGATTGGTGGGTGCGGCGATAATGCCGAACCCGAGCCATCAGAACTATTCGACATTCCGTTGCCGGAGGCCGAACCGGTTGATCTGTTCATGGACACTAACCGAAACTTCGCCGTCCGGACACCCCCTCGACAGAGGAATATGCGATCTCTTACGGGGTGTTGACGATCTATTCGATGGTCGAATCGTTATAACCCGTGGATATTCGCGGCGGGGGAGGGGGACGGGAACGCGGAAGGGCCCCGCGAAGCCGCGGGGCCCTTCCGTGCGTACGGTGCGCGCGTACGGTGCGTACGGCGCCTGTGACGCGGTCGGTCAGTTGTAGGTCGTGGTGACGGTCACGCCGCCGAAGCCCTGCTGGGCGTAGAGGCTGAAGAAGACGTAACCGGCCGGCGGGTTGGTGATGGTCAGGGTCTCACCGTTGCCACTGGTGGTGGACTTGGCCGTGTAGGAGCCGGTGGTGGCCCAGGAGCCGGCGTTGTAGTAGAGGTCGGCGTTGCCGGTGCCCCCGCTGGTGGTGATGGTCAGCTGCTTCACGCCGGCCGGCAGGGTCAGGAAGCTGTAGCTGTAGTTCCCGGTGGTGGCGGCCACGTTGTCGCGGCGGCAGTTCTTGTCGAACTGCCGGGCGTCGGCGGCGGTGCACAGGGGGGCCTGGTTGGTGGGCAGCGATCCGCAGTTGTCGGCGCCGCACTGCTTGAGCCAGGTGGCGAAGTCGGCGTCGTACGAGGTGCCGATGGTGCTCTTCAGCAGGGTGCGGGCGCCGTTCCAGTCGCCGGCGCGGTACTTGGCGAGCAGCGCGTCGACGTCCTGCGGGTGCGACTGGAGCATGTAGCGGACGGCCAGGTAGCCCCAGTTGTAGACGCGGGTGGAGTCCGCGTTGTCGTAGGTGGTGTCGAACAGGGTGCTCAGGGTGTAGGTGCCCTTGGCGGCCTGGGCGACCGCGGCGTCGTAGTGCTCGCCGCGGTAGCTGTAGGAGACGTACTCGGCGAGGCCCTCGACCCACCAGATGGTCGGGGTGGTCATGCCGGCCTCGAAGTCGCCGTACATGTCGTAGCGGCCGTCGAGGTAGTGGGTGTACTCGTGGTTGAGGTTCCAGATCTGGAACTGGGGGCGCAGCCAGGAGGCCTCGTGGGCGATGAAGCGGGCCTGGTTGCCGGCCTTGGCCGGGTCGCCCTCCTCGTACATGCCGCCGTTGTCGACCTCGATCTTGTACATCTCCCACGCGTACAGGCTGTAGTTGTAGTAGTCGTCGAAGGCGACGACCTCAAGGCTGGTGTTGTTGTCGTTGGCGACCGGGCCGCCGTCCTTGACGATCTTGTGGAAGAACGCGTCCTGGTTGATCAGGCTGGCGCAGGTGTCGGCGAGCTGCTGCGCGGTCATGTCCTGGGCGCGGATGCGCAGGTTGGCGTTGCAGGTGTGGTCGACGGTGAGGACCAGCGGGACCAGCTTGGCCGGGATGTCACAGGTGCCGTAGAGGGAACAGTTGCCCACGTCCTTCTTCTCCGCGAACCAGAGCAGGTTCATGGTGAGCGGACCGGTGTTGCCGACCAGCGGGTAGCGGTTGATCAGATCCTTGAGGATCGGCCGGCCCTGGGCGCGCAGCGCGTCGTTGGCCACCAGGTTGCCGAGCTGGATGCCGATCTTGGTGACCAGGTCGCCGCCGTTGATCAGGTTGCTGTTGCGGGTGACGAAGGACGCCGCGGTGGTGGCGAAGGACGGGTCGGCCTGGAGGGCGGCGACGAACTCCGGCAGGTCGAAGCCGCGCTCGATGACGGTCTCGGTGTTGGCGACGGCGGTGGTCATCGCCGCGGGCCAGCTGCCGGTGTAGTCGTTCAGCAGCCGCTTGACGACGCCGGTGTAGCGGGCGTTCTCCTGGGCGCTGTCGATCAGGGTGACGGCCTCGGCGAGGGTGTCGCCGTTGGCGTCGGTGACGTCCTTGCTGTGCGGGGCGGCGTAGAAGGCGTCGAGCGCGCCGCGGATGGCGCTCTTGAGACCGTCGCCGTACGGGCCCACGACGTCCTTGTTGTTCCACTGCACGTAGTAGCCGGCGCGCAGGAAGAGCACCAGCTGCCCGGCGGAGGTGGAGTTGTCACCGGGGTAGGTGGCGGCGGTGTCGCGCAGGGCGTTGGCCACCGTGACCATCTGGGCCTCGTTGAAGGCGCCCTTGGCGTCGTTGCCGGCCAGCTGGAACAGCGTGTTGACGCAGTCGAGGCCGGACGACTTGACCTGCTGGACCAGCGCGGCACCGGACTTGCCGGTGAAGGCGGAGACGTCGCAGGCGGCCGCGGCCGAGAACTGCCGGGCCGACTTGCCGGCGCCGACGGAGCTGCCCGCCGTCGGGGCGGTGGCCTTGGCCCGCGGGTCCGAGGCGAGCGGGCGGGCGTCCTCGGGGGTGTCCGGGGACTTGGGCACGGGGATCGTGCGCGGCGCGGCCTTCCCGGCCGAGGAGGCGGGTGCGGCCGGGCTCCCGGCCGGCGCGGAGCCGGGGGTGCCGGCGGCCTGGGCGGCCGGCGCGAACAGGCCGAGCGAGAGGAGAAGGGCGGTGCCGAGCGCGGGCAGTCTGCGCGCGGCGTCCTTCGCTATCGAGGAGGGACGCATCTGTGGGGGCCTCCGGGGCCGTTGAGGGTGGGGGAGCCGTGCTGCGTGGGGCGCACGGGCCTTGCTGTGTGACATGTAAAATGGCACAACGGAGAACGCGGAGGGAAGCCCCGGGAAAGGATTACCGGGCGGCGAGACCGAAACGTTGTCAGGTCCGCCCCGGGTGCCGGGTCCGTGGAGGTTCCGGACCCGACCGGGAGTCGCGCGCGGGCCGGGGGCCGTACGGGCGTCAGGTCCGCATCACCCGTCGGGGGCCCGGTGTCGCCGCCGCCCCGCCGCAGTCACCCACCCTCTCGGCCGGCGCGCGAACGGCGGCCATTGTGCCCGACGGGGTGTGAGGAATAAGCAGGAGCCCATGCTTCGTTCTTGCAACTGATACGCAATAGTGTTGTCCCGGCACGATCACCACCGTTCAACCCGCCGAAAGGGGCCGTGTCCTGATGGGCACCTACACGCTTCCCGACCTGCCGTACGACTACTCCGCGCTGGAGCGGGCGATGTCGGCCGAGATCCTGGAGCTGCACCACTCCAAGCACCACGCCGCGTACGTCAAGGGCGCCAACGACACCCTCGACCAGCTGGCCGAGGCCCGCGACAAGGAGCAGTTCGGCGGCCTGGTCGGCCTGCAGAAGACCTTCGCGTTCCACCTGTCGGGCCACGTGCTGCACTCGCTGTTCTGGCAGAACCTCTCGCCCGAGGGCGGCGACCGCCCCGAGGGCGAACTGGCCGACGCCATCACCGAGCACTTCGGCAGCTTCGAGGCCTTCAAGAAGCAGCTCACCACCGCCACCACCGGCGTGCAGGGCTCCGGCTGGGGCATCCTGTCCTGGGAGCCGCTCGGTCAGCGCCTGATCGTCGAGCAGGTCTACGACCACCACGGCAACGTCGGCCAGAACACCACCCCGCTGCTCGCCTTCGACGCCTGGGAGCACGCCTACTACCTGCAGTACCGCAACGTCCGCCCGGACTACGTCACCCGCCTGTGGGACGTCGTCAACTGGCAGGACGTCTCGGACCGCTTCGCGGCCGTCAAGAGCGCCTGACCCGCATCAGGTGACGCAGGGCCCCGGACCGGTCGGGCGGTCCGGGGCCCTACCTCTAACGGGTGCTCATGTAAAGGGAGTTGACGGCGGCGGCGCTGCTACACTCCGCCGCAGGCTGGACGCCACCCGCCGTTCGCCTGCCGGTCGCGTGCGCTCCCTACGCTCGCTCGGACCACTGCCGGTGACCGGCCGGCAACGGCCTCCCGGCCCGTCCGCTGCTGCTGCCGCCGCTGAGCGAAAGGGCGCCCGATGGCCCCGCGTCTCTCCCTCGTCGTCCCGATCTACAACGTCGAGCGCTACCTCCAGGAGTGCCTGGACTCGATCGCGGCGCAGACCTTCGAGGACTTCGAGTGCGTCATGGTCGACGACGGCTCGACCGACGACGGCCCGGCCATCGCCAGGACGTACGCCGAGCGGGACCCGCGCTTCCGGCTGGTCCGCCAGGACAACCAGGGCCTCGGCGCCGCCCGCAACACCGGCTGGCGCCACCTCGCCCCGGGTACCGAGTACCTGGCCTTCGTCGACAGCGACGACACCCTGCCGCCGCACGCCTACCAGCTGATGATCGACACCCTGGACGGGACCGGCTCCGACTTCGCCGCCGGCAACGCCATGCGGCTGCGCACCACCGGCCTCAGCCCCTCCCACGCACACCGCCGCCCGTTCCACGAGACCCGGCTGCGCACCCACGTCAGCGAACTGCCCGCCCTGGTCACCGACCGCACCGCCTGGAACAAGGTCTACCGGCGCTCCTTCTTCGACGGCGCGGGCATCCTGTACCCCGAGGGCATCCTGTACGAGGACGCCCCGGTCAGCGTGCCCCACCACTTCCTCGCCGAACGCGTCGACGTCCTCACCGACCCGATCTACCACTGGCGCGTGCGCGAGGACGGCGACCTCTCCATCACCCAGAAGAAGACCGACCCGCGAGGCGTCGTCGACCGGGTCCGCTCGATGGAACTCGTCCGCGAGTGGCTCGTCGCCCGCCCCGAACCCGTCTTCGCCGACCACCTGCGCGCCTACGACCGCAACTGCCTGGTCGAGGAGATCCCGATGTTCTTCTGGACCGTCCCCGACGGCGACCGCGCCTACCGCGCCGCCTACCAGCAGCACGTCACCCGCCTCCTCCGGGCCATCGGCCCCGAGGCCCAGGCCGGCCTCAGCCCCCAGCTCCGCCTCAAGTACCGCCTCACCCAGGCCGACTCCATGCCCGCCTTCGTCGCCCTCCAACGCGCCCACCGCCTCGCCCGCCGCACCCGCCAGGCCGTCCGCCGGGGCTGAGCGGGACTTGTCTGCGACACGACGGCACGGCCTCCTTCGCGTTGCTCATTCGCGCAGTGTTGACGGGCGCGTACTCCTGACAGCCGGGCCGCTCGGCCCGGACCGAGCCTCCGGGCCGAGCCCGGACTCTCCGGAGAACGCGGAGCGCGGTGCCCCACGGACAGGTGGGGCACCGCGCTCCGGCGTCACGAGGGCCTTCCCAAGGGCCACCCGTTCGCCGGGTGGTCGAGCCAGGCGGTGTGCCCCTCGGGCGTGACGGTCAAGCCGAGCCGGTCCGGCCCGGGGCGGTCGTTGTCGAGCCACCACCGGTGAGCGGCTTCGACCTCTTCCCAGAGCCGGCGCGGGCCGTGCTGCCACACGGTGTAGTGCGCGGTGTTCTCGGCGCCGTCCCAGTCGACGGCCGCCCAGGAGTCGCCGTCGGTCGTGGCCACCCAGAGGCGGGTCGCCACGCCCTCGACCTCCGGGTCGTGGTGCCAGGCGTACCAGAGGTCGCCGAGGCGGTGGCCGAGGGCGAACTGCGTTTCGAAGGCGGAATCGGCGACGGCCCACGGGTCGAGGGTGGTCGTGGACTCCGTCGGTACGTGCTCGTCCAGGACGACGTCGCGGAAGAGGCGGAGGTCAAGGCGCTGGGTGCGCATCAGCATGAAAGCGCTGTCGGGGGAGTAGCGGCCGGTGGCCGTCCCGTCGTCGGCGACGGTCAGGCGGAGCAGCCCACCGTGACTCCAGTCGTCGCACCAGGGAGTGAGGACGACTCCGCCGGGCCTGCACTGGTTGATCCAGGAATAGGGAACCTCTCGCACCGAACAGGTGGCCATCACACGGTCGTACGGCGCGCCGGCGTCCCAGCCCTGGCTCCCGTCGCCACAGATCAAGGTCGGCGCGTAGCCGTTGGCCGTGAGGTTGGCACGGGCGAGTTCTGCGACATCCGGGTCGATCTCGATCGTGGTCACGTTGACGTCGCCCAGCCGGTGGGAGAGGAGCGCCGCGTTGAACCCCGTGCCGGTGCCGATTTCGAGGATTCTCATTCCTGGTTCGAGGCCGAGGAGTTCGAGCATCTGGAAGACGATCGACGGAGCAGAGGCCGAGGAGGACGGAAGGGCGTCGGACAGGTCGTCCACCTCCTGCCCGTCGTTGATCTGCGTCACCACGGGGCCGTCCGCGTAGGCGGCGGCGAACCACCGTTCGGGATCGTGCCCGCGATCGCAGAGCGCGAACTCGTCGCCGTCGCTGCTCAGCCAGATCCGGTCGGGAAGGAAACGGTGGCGCGGAGTCGCTTCGGCGGCTTTGCGCCACTCGGGGGCCATGTCATGGCCCAGGTGGTGGGAGACGGCCTGGAGCAGGCCGGCGGTGCCGACCTGCTCCAGGTTGTTCCGGCTGTCGGTCACTTGCGGTCGTCGTCCTTGCCCTTGCCGTGCTTGCTGTCGGACTTTCCGGACTGGTGGTCCTGGTTCTGCGGGGTGGTGTTGAAGTCCTTGTTGCCCGCGTGCTTGCCCTGACCGCCGTCGTTGGCACCGGTACCGCCGCCGGAGCTGCCGTCCTTACCGAGGCCCCATCCCATGGGATTCTCCTACCTGGTCGTGATGGTCGTCGTGGTGCTGCTGTCGGCCGGTCCGCTCACCGGCATGTCCGGCCCGGGCCCCGGCGGCGCGGGGGGACGCGGGGGCTTGGGAAACGGAGTGGTCATGCGCCTGATCCTGTCGTTCGTGGGGCTGGTGTGCCATGACCGTTGTGGGACAGCGGAGTTCGCCTCAGTGCCACTGGGGGCTCCTTGGCAGGTCACACATGAAGGATCGTGTCACTGAACGTGAGTGCCGATACCCAAGCGGTAATCTCACTGTGGGATGGATCGACTGACGAGAGGTTCGCCTCATGGGCACAGCACTCGAACCGATCAGGCTCGCTGACCTTGCCTGGCAGAACGAGCAGGTTCGGTGTGCCTTGGGGGATCGCGACGTGGCCGCCCTGTTCCGCTACGTGCAGCACCACAGCGGTGCGAGTCAGGCCCGATTGGCGGTCCAGGTGGGGATGACGCAAGGCCGGGTGAATGAGATCCTCAACGGCCGTCGGCTGGTGACGAAGTTGGACGTCTTCGAGCGAATCGCCGACGGGCTCAACCTTCCCGATGATGCGCGGCGACTCCTCGGGCTGGCGCCACGCTCGGACGGCCGACGTACACCCGGATCTGCCTTCGACCTGGCAGCCTTTCCCGAGATCGTCCGTGTGTACAGCGACCAGGCATCGGCGTCCGCCGAGATCCAACGGGCGGCGAGATCGGCAGCCGAACTGGACGTCCTGGCCGTACGCGGTCTTGGTCTCCTTGCCTTGCGGGACTCCTTGCTCCGCCAGCATCTGGACCGCGATGGTGGCCCGGCCCCCCGTCTACGGGTGCTGCTCCTTGATCCGGAATCGCCGGCCGCTGAGCGCCGAGCTGCCGAGATCGGAGAATCCACCGCCTCGCTCGCCGGGGGCATCCGACTCGCGGAAGCTCGACTTCGGGAGCTTTCCGACTGCGCGCGGGTCGAGGTGTACCTGTACCGGACGGTGCCGGTGTGGCGGGTCATCAGGCTGGATCGCACGCTCTTCGTGGGATCCTTCGACGCGGATTGGGAAGGACACCAGTCGGCAACCTACAAGGTGCTGCCCGCTCCGCACGGTCCCTTGTACCGGGGCTGGTGCCGGCAGTTCGATGCCATGGTGGACAGCGGTGAGCGTGTGATCTGACGGAGGGAGCTGGGATGGCGATCGAAGCGGAGCTCAAGGCGGTCGTGCGGGATCCGGAAGGCGTGCTCAAGCAGTTGGAGGAGCGGTACGGCATCGGCCGTGCCGAGGTCTACCGGGACACGTACTACGACGCGCCGGACGGCAGCCTGATGGGCGCCGACCGTGAGCTGCGGATCCGTACCGTGCACGGCCAGGACGACACCCGCACCGTGCTGACGTACAAGGGCGCCCGGGTGGACGAGGAGTCCGGGTCGAAGCCGGAGGCCGAGACCAGGGTCGAGGATGCCGCTGCGTTGCACGAGATCGTCCGGGGGCTGGGCTTCGTGCCGCGCATCGCGTTCGAGAAGCGTTGCCGCAACTACGAGTTCGGCCGTGGGGGCCGGCGGCTGCTCGCGACGCTCGTGCGCGTGCCCGAGCTGGGGGACGCCACGTTCATCGAGGTGGAGACCGCAGCCGTGGGCGAGGCCGATCTCGGATCGGCGCTCGCCGCGGTCCGTGCGGTGCTGGAGGAACTCGGCGTGGAGGAGGGGGACTTGACCACCGGGTTGTACACCGACGCCGTAGCGGCGGTCCGTCCCGCCTGACCGCCGCTACCGGTGCGCGCCCTTCGGCCAGAGCACCTCGACCGGCACGCCGCGCCGGCGAGCGTGTGCGACCACGTCCGCCGTGCCGCCCTGGCCGCGGGCCGGTAGGCCGTCCCAGACGGCGACGAGCTTGTCGATGTGGTCGATGAGGAGTTCACCGCCGGCCAGGTGGGCGGTCTCGTCGGACTCCAGGTGGCCGGTGCGGTGTACGGCGGTGGCAGAGTTGAACAGGCGGTCGTAGACGGGGTGATGCCGCGCCGGAAGCCCGTCCCGGTACTGGTCCGCCGGGACGATGACCTCCAGCCGTCCTCCGCGCTTGAGTGCGAGCTCCGCCAACCACGAGTCCGGCCCGTCCGCGATGCAGGACACGACGGTGAGGGTGGAGGGGTCCTCGCTCGGGAGGGCGTCTTCGAGGAGTTGCCGGACCTGCGCCTCCAGTTCGGCCGTCAGCCCTCGGTGCCCCGTGATCCCGATTCGCATAGCTGTCCTTTCCTAGAGGTAGACGCCGTGGAGACGGTCATCGAACTCCCTCACGACCTTGGGTAGCGAGGAGGTGCTGAGCGACCGTCGAAGTGCGCGGCTCCGCTCGATGATTCGCCCTGAACGGTACTGGAGGCCGGTCTTCAGAGCTTCTGCCGCGAGCGCAAATGCTGCTTCGATCTGCCCTGCGGCAAGCCGTCCTGCCGCGAGGTCCAGCATCAGGAGCGCACGCTGCTTCGCGTGACCAGTGGCGAGGGCAGGTCCAGCGCTGTCCGAGACCCACCTGGGGAGTCCGAGACTGGCGCCACATGCCACCCTGAAGCCGGCGACCTTGGCCTCATCGAACGTGAATACCCATGGCCAAGGCGGAGGTTGTCCGTGATTGCTGGCATTGGCACCAGCTCGGCTGAGCGTCAGTGCGCGGTCGCAACTGCGCTGATCGCCTGAGGCTGCGTGTCCGAGCGCCTCCACAGCTGACAGCCATGCGTCGGCAAGGGTGGGGGACTCGGGATCCAGGAATCCGCGGGCTCGCTTTGTGAGGCCGAGTGCTATGGCTCCATTGCCGGCGTGGGCCTCGAATTGCGCAAGGCTCCCCATCTGATAAGCGGCAAGGAGGGGATTCGCTCCCGACCGAGCGGCCTTGATGGCCGCTCCGTAGAACGAGCGTGCTGATCCGTTGTCTCCTGTGTCCCAGGCCAGCCAAGCAGCCAGGCTCGCTGCCTCGCTCGCGACGGCGGCGAGCCTGATCCGATGAGCATCGGTCGGGGCTGCACCAATGAGGCCCTGGATCAGCCGTAGATGTGGTCGGACAGCCTCCGCGAGCTCGCGGGAGAGCGTCGATCCGTCCAAGCGACGGTAGGACGTCGTGACAAGCCGAAGCGAGGAGGCCTGCTGCTCGGCCTTGTCTGCACAGTCGATGGCGGTGGCCAGCGCGGGCGATACGGCAACTGCTGCGGCCGCTCCGAAGAATTGACGCCTATCCACGCTCTCAGTTCCGATTCGTACTCGGGCCGGGGATTCGGCGAGTCCGAGGAGGGCTGCTGGGATTCCCAGGTGCTGCGAGACCCTCAGCAGGATGTCCATGGCGTAGGGGTGGGCGCCTCGTTTCTCCAGTCGGGAGATAGCCGACTGCGACATCCCGCACGTCCGGCCCAGCTGCGCCTGCGTCATGCGCTGGTGGGTTCGAGTCAGCTCGATGATCTTGCCGTAGTCCCTCGCCCGAGATGCTTCCCGGATGACCTCTGAATTCCAGTTCAACACTCCACCCAAGGCTACGAGCAATACCGCACCAACTGAAGAGGCCTGATGCGGTGCTCGCATATCCATATGCGAACACCGCATGATCGATGGTCTCATGATTGTGATGGATCGTTTACTGAACGTGAGGAATTGGCTGTGTGTCGGTGTCTCGGCGACTGTTGAGACACCGACGAGTGGCCATTCGCTGGCAGTTGTACGCCTGGCTGGCTTGGAGTGTGCACGTGGTGATCAGTCCATTGAGCAATGCCCGGTTTCCTGTCCCGATGGAGTGGGGGGAGCCGCCGGGGCCCGGCGCCGTGCCGGGGGCGCGGCGGTTGGTGGTGGCGATCGTGCGGGAGTGGGGCGTGTCGCTCTCCGAAGTCGCCCTTGAGGAACTTGAGTTGTGCGCGAGTGAGGTGATCGCCAACGCGTTGGTGCACACGGAGGACCGATGTGTCGTCACCGTCCTCCGGCGCGGCGGGCGGGTGCGGGTGGAGGTGGCCGACCGGGGTGTGGGGTTGCCGGGCCGGGAGTGCTCCGGGGAGGAGGCGACGAACGGGCGGGGTCTGCTGCTCGTGGAGGCGCTGGCGGCCGCGTGGGGGTGGCACCCGACGGCGACGGGCAAGGTGGTGTGGTTCGAGTACCCCGCAACGGACGAAGCGCCGTGCCCCACGCAGGGGTGGGGCACGGCGCTCGACTTGCACGCTCTGAGTCAGCCGAAGAAGGCGTCCAGGATCCGCTGCGCCGCCAGTCCCGCCGGAAGGGTGCCGGCGCGGACCTGAGTCTCCAACTCGGGGGTCAGGCGCCGCACTTCCGAATTCTCGTGCAACCGGGCGTAGAGCTGGTCGTGGACCATCGCCCAGACCCACTCGACCTGCTGTTCCCTGCGCTTCGCCGCCAGAGCCCCCGTCGCGTCCAGCACCTTGCGGTGCTGCTGCAGCCGCTCCCACAGGACGTCCAGGCCGGCGCCGTCGCGGCCGCTGCAGGTCAGTACGGGCGGCGTCCAGGCGGCGTCCGGCGGCTGCAGCAGCCGCAACGCGCCCGCGAGTTCGCGGGCGGCCGCCTTGGCGTCGGTCTCGTGCGGGCCGTCCGCCTTGTTGACGGCGATGACGTCCGCGAGCTCCAGCACGCCCTTCTTGATGCCCTGCAGCTGGTCGCCGGTCCGCGCGAGGCTGAGGAGGAGGAAGGTGTCGACCATACCCGCGACGGCGGTCTCGGACTGGCCCACGCCCACCGTCTCGATGAGCACCACGTCGTAGCCCGCCGCCTCCATCACCACCATGGACTCCCGGGTGGCCTTGGCGACCCCGCCGAGCGTCCCGGAGGTCGGGGACGGTCGGACGAATGCGGCAGGGTCGACGGCGAGGCGCTCCATCCGGGTCTTGTCGCCGAGGATGGAGCCGCCGGTCCGGCTGGACGTCGGGTCGACGGCGAGGACCGCGACCCGGTGGCCCTGACCCGTGAGCATGGTGCCGAAGGAGTCGATGAAGGTCGACTTGCCGACGCCGGGCACCCCGGTGATGCCCACCCGGACGGCGCCGCCCGCGTGCGGCAGCAGCCGCTGGAGCAGCTGCTGCGCGAGCACGCGGTGGTCGGGTCGGGAGGACTCGACGAGGGTGACGGCGCGCGCGATCCAGGCGCGCGAGCCGTCCAGGACACCCGTCACGTAGCTGTCGAGGTCGATCGTCCGCGGAGGCATGGGATCAGGCGATCACAGCTCGTGGCCGAGATCGGCCGCCAGGGACTTCAGCAGGTCGTACGCCGCGTCCGGGATGACCGTTCCCGGCGGGAAGACCGCCGCCGCGCCGGCCTCGTACAGGGCGTCGAAGTCCTGCGGCGGGATGACCCCGCCCACCACGATGGTGATGTCCTCCCGTCCCGCCGCCGCGAGTTCGGCGCGCAGCGCGGGCACCAGGGTCAGGTGCCCGGCGGCCAGCGACGACACGCCGACGATGTGGACGTCCGCCTCGACGGCCTGGCGGGCGACCTCGGCCGGGGTCTGGAACAGCGGGCCGACGTCCACCGTGAAGCCGAGGTCGGCGAAGGCGGTGGCGATCACCTTCTGGCCGCGGTCGTGGCCGTCCTGCCCCATCTTGGCGACCAGGATGCGCGGTCGGCGGCCCTCGGCCCGCTCGAACCGCTCGACCAGGTCGCGGGTGCGCTGGAGGGAGGCCGACGGGCCCGCTTCGTCTCGGTACACACCCGAGATGGTACGGATCTGGCCGGAGTGGCGGCCGTACACCTTCTCCAGGGCGTCCGAGATCTCGCCGACGGTGGCCTTGGCCCGGGCCGCGTTGACGGCCAGGTGCAGCAGGTTGCCGTCCAGCGAGCCGCCGCGCCGCGGACCGGCCTCGGCGGCCGCCGTCAGCGCGCGCAGCGCATCCTGGCACGCGGTCTCGTCGCGCTCCTCGCGCAGCCGGCGCAGCTTCTCGATCTGGCGGGCGCGCACCGAGGAGTTGTCGACCTTGAGCACGTCGATCTGCTCGTCGTTCTCCACCCGGTACTTGTTGACGCCGATCACCGGCTGGCGGCCGGAGTCGATCCGCGCCTGGGTGCGGGCGGCGGCCTCCTCGACGCGCAGCTTGGGGATGCCCGCGTCGATGGCCTTGGCCATGCCGCCGGCCGCCTCGACCTCCTGGATGTGCTCCCAGGCTCTCGCGGCGAGGTCGTGGGTCAGCTTCTCGACGTACGCGGAGCCTCCCCACGGGTCGATCACCCGGCAGGTGCCCGACTCCTGCTGGAGCAGCAGCTGGGTGTTGCGGGCGATGCGGGCGGAGAAGTCGGTGGGCAGGGCGAGTGCCTCGTCCAGGGCGTTGGTGTGCAGCGACTGGGTGTGGCCCTGGGTCGCCGCCATCGCCTCCACGCAGGTGCGGGTGACGTTGTTGAACACGTCCTGGGCGGTGAGCGACCAGCCCGAGGTCTGCGAATGGGTGCGCAGTGAAAGGGACTTGGGGTTCTTCGGGTCGAACTGCTTGACCAGCTTGGCCCACAGCAGCCGGGCCGCGCGCAGCTTGGCGACCTCCATGAAGAAGTTCATGCCGATCGCCCAGAAGAACGACAGCCGCGGCGCGAAGGCGTCCACGTCCAGGCCCACGTCCAGGCCCGCGCGCAGGTACTCCACGCCGTCGGCGAGGGTGTAGGCGAGCTCCAGGTCGGCCGTCGCACCGGCCTCCTGGATGTGGTAGCCGGAGATGGAGATCGAGTTGTACCGGGGCATCTTCTGCGAGGTGTACGCGAAGATGTCCGAGATGATCCGCATCGACGGCTGCGGCGGGTAGATGTAGGTGTTGCGGACCATGAACTCCTTGAGGATGTCGTTCTGGATGGTCCCCGCGAGCTTCTCGGGCGGTACGCCCTGCTCCTCGGCCGCGACGATGTACAGCGCGAGGACCGGCAGCACGGCGCCGTTCATGGTCATCGACACGGACATCTTGTCCAGCGGGATGCCGTCGAACAGCTGGCGCATGTCGTAGATCGAGTCGATGGCGACGCCCGCCATGCCGACGTCGCCGGTGACGCGCGGGTGGTCGCTGTCGTAGCCGCGGTGGGTCGGCAGGTCGAAGGCGACCGACAGGCCCTTCTGGCCGGCCGCGAGGTTGCGGCGGTAGAAGGCGTTGGACTCCTCGGCGGTGGAGAAGCCCGCGTACTGGCGGACGGTCCAGGGCTGGTTGACGTACATGGTCGGGTAGGGCCCGCGCAGGTACGGGGCGATGCCCGGGTAGGTCTCCAGGAAGTCCAGGCCGGCCAGGTCGGCGCCGGTGTACAACGGCTTGACGCCGATGCCCTCGGGGGTGTCCCAGAGCAGCTCGTCGACGTCCTTGCCGGTGGACTGCCGCCAGGCGGCCTGCCACTGGTCGTCACTGACGGCGCCGTCGGCGGTGCCCGCGCCGCCGTCCAGCCCGATGCCGGTGAAGTCGGGGATCATCGGGCCGCCACCTTGGTCTCGTCGGTGCCGTCCGCACCGGTGATCTGGTCGAGGAGGGAGGTCAGGACGGCAATCGCGTCGCCCCCCGCGAAGATGAACTCGTCCACTCCGGAGGGGAGTTCGCCGAGCCGTCCGGCGAGCAGCACCCGCCTGGCGCCGGCCGCCTTGAGCGCCTCGGCCACGGGCGAGGCGTGCTCGGCGTACAGCGCGTCGCTGGAGCAGAGGCAGGCGACGGTGGCGCCGGAGGCCCGGAACGCCTCGGCGAAGGCCGCCGGGTCGACGGACTCGGCCGAGGCCGTCGCGATGCCGCCCGCCTGGAACAGGTTGGCGGCGAAGGTGGTGCGCGCGGTGTGCGCGGAGGCGTTGCCGATCGAGGCGAGGAAGAGGGCCGGGCGGGCGCCGTCGACGGCGACCCGGGCGTCCGAGCGGTCCCGCAGCGCCTCGTAGGCCTCGGCGCGGCGCACCCGCGGCAGCCCGCCGCCGGGCGCGGCCGGGGCCGGTTCGCGGACCAGCGGCTGCTCGTCCAGGTGCGGGAACTCGCTGACGCCGGTGATCGGTTCGCGCCGCTTGGCGAGCCGCACGGACCGCTCCGCCCAGGTCGCGGCGATCCGCTCGCCGATGAGGCCGGCCTCCAGGGCGGCGCGCAGGCCGCCGGCCCGCTCGATCTCCTGGAACCAGGCCCAGGCGGCCCGCGCGAGCTCCTCGGTCAGCTGCTCGACGTACCAGGAGCCGCCGGCCGGGTCGATCACCCGGGCCAGGTGGGACTCCTCCAGCAGGATCGCCTGGGTGTTGCGGGCGATCCGGCGGGCGAAGGCGTCCGGCAGGCCGAGCGCGCTGTCGAAGGGCAGCACGGTGACGGAGTCGGCGCCGCCGACCCCGGCGGCCAGGCAGGCGATGGTGGTGCGCAGCATGTTCACCCACGGGTCGCGGGCGGTCATCATCACCCGGGAGGTGACGGCGTGCTGACGCTGCGCCGAGGCCGCCGCGCCGGCCCCCGAGACCTCGGCGACCCGGGCCCAGAGGCGGCGCGCGGCACGGAACTTGGCGATGCCGAGGAACTGGTCGCCGTCCGCGGCGTAGCGGAATTCCAGCTGGCCGAGCGCGTCGTCCACGGAGAGCCCGGCGGCGGTCAGCGCGCGCAGGTAGGCGACGCCGGTGGCCAGGGAGCAGCCCAGCTCCTGGGCGGGGGAGGCGCCGGCCTCGTGGTACGGGAGGGCGTCCACGGTGAGCGCGCGCAGGCCGGGGTACCCGGCGGCGCAGCGGGCGGCCAGCGTCGTGGCCTCGGCGAGCAGCGTCCCGGTGCGGGCGCTCTGACCGGTGCGCGCCTGGAGGCCGAGCGGGTCGGCGCCGAGGTTGCCGGCGGCGGCGCCGGGGGAGACCTCGCGCTCCTCGTACAGCCGGAACAACTGCTCGGCGGCGTCGGTGAATTCGGGTCCGGCGTCGAGCGCCACGGCGGCCAGGTCCAGGTACACCCCGGTCAGTGCCTCGGGCAGGGCGTCCACCGGGAGGCCCGCGCCGCCGAGTTCCAGCCAGAGCGAGCTCACGCCGTGCTCCAGGTCGGCCAGCACGGCCTCGTTGGTGCGCCGGCGGTCCGGGTCGGCGTGCCGCTGGCGGACGCCCCACCCGGCCACGGCGGAGCCCTGCGGCCGGCTGCCGCGCACGAACGGCGGGAAGCCCGGGTAGCCCGGGGCGGCGGCGGTGTCCTCGGCGGTGTACAGCGGGTGGGCGCTCAGCCCGTCCTGGAGCCGGGTGGTGAGCGCCTGCTCGGCGGCGGGGCCGTCCTCGGGCTCGGCACCGGACTTGCGCAGCACGCCCTGGACGAGCTGCTGCCACTGCTCACGGTGCGCGGCCGGGAACTCGGCTGCGAGGGGGAGCCCTTCGGGCGGGACCTTCATGTGCGCAGGTTAGCGCCCGTTCGCAGGGCCGCAGGAGGGGGATTCCGTGTGACCTTTCCCTCGATCGGGCCGATTTCGGGCACTCGCCGGGACGGGGAGTGTCATGGGGTGTCGGCGCAGGTGACACCAGGGGCGGGAGGGGGTGTCGTGACGGGGAGCAACCGGGGAGCAACCGGGGAACGGCCGGGGAACGGCCGGGGAGCGGAGGGGCGGGGAGGGGTGGCGGCGGCGGTCGGTGGCCGCGGCGGGCGGGGTGGTCCCGGGCCGTCGTCGGCGAGCGGCGGCGTCCGAGGTCAACGCCGATGGCACGGAACGCGATCGATGTCCCGTCATGCCGTCAAATCGTCATGATCAGGGGGATTGCGGAACCCGGGCCCTCATCTATTAAGTTACTTCGAAGAAGGTGGGCGGGGCAGCACCCCCCCGTTGCTCGCCCTGCCCGCCTTCGCTGTCCCCGGTCCCGGCCGAGCCGTCCCCCGCCCCGTCCGGACCGTCCCCAGATTCCCCCGAAGGAGGGCGACCGTCATGGGAAAGCGTCGCAAGCCCAACCCGCCGAGCCGGGCCCGCATGGCGGTCCTCACCACGGCCATGGCGGCCGGCGGCGCGGTCCTCGCCTCCGGCACCGCCCACGCCGAGCCGACCCCGAGCCTCGCCTCCGTCAAGGAACAGGTCGACCAGCTCAACGAGGACGCCGAGCAGGCGATCGAGAAGTTCAACGGCTTCCAGGAGAAGCAGCAGAAGCTCCAGGGCGAGGCCAACCTGATCCAGGAGAAGGTCGCCCGCGGCCAGGAGGCGATGAACGAGCTGCGGACCCGGCTCGGCGCGGTCGCCGCCGACCAGTACCGTACCAACGGCATCGACGCGTCGGTCCAGCTGATGCTCGACTCCGACCCGTCCGCCTACCTGGAGCGCGCCGCGGTGCAGAGCCAGGTCTCCGAATCCCAGGCGAACCTGCTCAAGCAGGCCCAGGACGAGCAGCGCAAGCTCGACCAGGACCGCGCCGAGGCCACCGCCACCCTGGCCGCGCTCGACTCGGTGGGCACGCAGCTGGCGGAGCAGAAGAAGGACATCCAGGGCAAGCTGGCCCAGGCCCAGGCGATGCTGAACAAGCTCAGTGCCGAGGACCGCGCCAAGATCAACGCCCAGCAGAACGCCGAGAAGGCCAAGGCCGAGGCCCAGCAGGCCGCCACCGCGGCCGCCAAGGACCGCGCCTCCCGCTCCGCCGACCGCCCGGACATGAACGCCCCGGTGCCGGCGGCCAGCGGCCGGGCCGCGACCATCATCGCCTTCGCCCAGGCCCAGCTCGGCAAGCCCTACGGCTGGAGCATGACCGGCCCCAACAGCTTCGACTGCTCCGGCCTCACCGGCGCCGCCTACCGCGCGGCGGGTGTCAAGCTCTCCCGGATCTCCCAGGACCAGTGGAACGACGGCCCGCACGTCGACCGGGCCAACCTCCAGCCCGGCGACCTGGTCTTCTTCTACGACGACATCCACCACGTCGGCCTGTACATCGGCGACGGCAAGATGATCCACGCCCCGCGCACGGGCAAGAACATCGAGGTCCTGCCGATCTCCGCGATGCCGTACAAGGGCGCCGTCCGCCCGGCCTGACCGCGCGCCACCACCGGCCCGTTCCCGCTTCGGCGGGGGCGGGCCGTCGTCGTTGCGCGGGCATCGGCCGGGACGGGCCGCCGCCGTCGTGGCGGCGCCGGTCGGGGGACGGGCCGGTCAGAGCGCGGCGAGCCGCTGCAGCAGGTGCGCCGGGTCGGTGAGGCCGCAGGCCCGGCGGACGGCGGCGTCATGGGCGGCGGCGAGGGCGTCGAGGCGGGTCAGCCGGGTGCGGCCCTGGCGGGAGAGGTGGGCGGTGATCCGGCGGCGGTCCTGGTCGTCCTGGCGCCGGTAGACCCAGCCGGAGTCGCACAGCGAGTCCACCAGCCGGCTCAGGCTCGCCTGCGGGATCAGCAGGGCCTGGGCCAGCTCTCCCATCGCGTGCCCCCGGCCGTCCGCGAGGGCGCGCAGCAGCCGCCACTGGTCGACGGTGCAGTCCTCCTCGGCCAGGGCGGCGGCGAGGCCGCCGGAGAGCCGGCGGTGGGCCAGCGTCACCAGCTCGACCAGCAGCGGCTCGGGGGCGGCGGGACGGTCGCCCGGGGACTCACTCGTGGACGCGCCCGCGGACTCACCCGGGGACCGGTTCGCGGCCGGGCCGACGGGATCACCAGGACGGGCGTCGATCCCCGGCGCGGCACCAGCTGCGGTCATCGGACGCTCCCTCTCCGGCCTTTCCCGATATCGGCGGTACGACGATACTCGCACCGTGAGCGTCGAGGTGAGCTTGATCGATCCGCTCGACGCGCTGCACTCGGTACGGGAGGGGGCGGCGCTTCGGGTGGGCCTCGTCGTGCCGCAGTCCGGCCCGCTCGGTCTCACCGGCCCGTCCGCGCTGGACGGGGCGCTGCTCGCCGCGCACGAGGTCAACGCGGCCGGCGGTGTCCGGGGCCGCCCGCTGGAGCTGGTGCTGGTGGACGGCGGCGGAGCGCCGGGCCGGGTCGCCGGCGAGGTACGGCGGCTGCTGGACGCCGGGGCGCTGGACGCGCTCGCCGGGTGCCACACCAGCGATGTGCACCGGGCGGTGGAGAGTGTCGCCGCGGGCCGCATCGCGTACCTCTTCACCCCGCCGCACGAGGGCGGCTCCCGGCTGCCCGGCGTGCTCTGCACCGGCATCGACCCGTACCGTCAACTCGGGTCAGCAGTACGCGAGGTGACGATTCGTCACAGAATTCGCCGCTGGGCGCTGATCGGCAACGACTACATCTGGCCGCGCGCCGTCCACCGGGCCGCCGAGGGTCTCGCGGCGCGGGCCGGTGCCCGGGTGGTGCTGGAGCGGCGGGTCCCGTTCGGGGCGGTCGAGGAGATGCTCGACCCGCTGCTGGACGCGCTGCGCGCCGCCCGCGCGGACGCCCTGCTGCTCAGCCTGATCGGGCGTGACCTGGTGCACTTCAACCGGGCGCTGCGGCGCAGCGGGCTGGACCGCACGCTGGTGCGGCTCTCCGGCGCCCTGGAGGAGAACGGCCTGCTCGCGCTCGGCGGCGACGACACCGGGACGCTCTATGCCGCGATGCCCTCCTTCGCGACGCTGGTGGAGGAGTGCCGGCAGAGCCTCGCCGAGCGGCACCGGGCGCTGTGCGGCCCGTGGGCGCCGGTCCTGGACGCCTACGCGGTGGGGCTGTACGAGGGTCTGCACCTGCTCGCCGACCTGGCGGCCCGCGGGGCGCTGGCCCCGGACGGTCTGCTGGCGGCGGCCGGCCGGCTGCTGCGCCGCGAGGGTGCGGGCCGGGCGCGGATCCACCTCGCCCGGGCCGAGGGCCTCGGCTTCGCGGTGCTGCCGCACTGACTGCGGGTGCCTCCTTCCCGTCAGGTGGAATGCCGCGGCAAAACCCTTCCATCTGGAAATAGTTGCCTCTACAGTCTCCCCACACACCCGCAGGGTCGTCACGGAGAGAGAGCACCATGGCCGACACACCCGCGCCCCAGGGCATCGAGAGCTACGGCTACCAGCAGGAACTGCGCCGATCGCTCGGCTTCACCGACCTGCTCGTCTACGGGCTGGTGTTCATGGTGCCGATCGCACCGTTCGGCATCTTCGGCGGCGTCTTCCAGGGCTCCGGCGGCATGGTCGCCCTGGCCTACGTCCTCGGCATGGCGGCGATGATGTTCACCGCCCTGTCGTACGCCCAGATGTCCCGGGCCTTCCCGATGGCCGGCTCGGTCTACACCTACGCGGGCCGCGGCATCGCCGCCCCGGTCGGCTTCCTGTCCGGCTGGATGATCCTGCTCGACTACGTGCTGGTGCCCGGACTGCTCTACCTGATCGCCGGCGTGGCCATGAACTCGCTGGTGCCGTCCATCCCGGTCTGGCTCTGGCTGATCGGCTTCGTGCTGCTCAACACCGTGGTCAACTACCTCGGCATCGAGACCACCAACCGGGTCAACAAGGCGATGCTGATCGGCGAACTCGTCGTGCTGGCCCTGTTCGTGGTGGTCGGGGTCATCGCCCTGGCCAACGGCAAGGGCCGGGGCTTCGACTTCACCCCGCTGTACGACCCGCACACCTTCTCGTGGAGCCTGGCCTTCGGGGCGGTCTCGATCGCGGTGCTCAGCTTCCTGGGCTTCGACGGCATCTCCACCCTCTCGGAGGAGAACCGCGACTCCGCCAAGGCCATCGGCCGGTCCATGGTCGCCGCACTGCTGCTCGCGGGCACACTGTTCATCGTGCAGACCTGGGTCGCCTCGCTGCTGGTCGCCGACCCCGACGCGCTGATCCGGGACGGCGACCCGAACGGCACCGCCTTCTACGACGCGGCCCGCACCGCCGCCGGCGGCTGGCTCGCCACGCTGACCGCCGCCTCCACCGCCGTGGCCTGGGGCTTCGCCAACTCGCTGGTCGCCCAGGCGGCCACCTCCCGGCTGCTGTACGCGATGGCCCGCGACCGCCAGCTGCCCGCCTTCCTGGCCCGGATCCACCCCACCCGCCGGGTGCCGGTCAACGCGACCCTGCTGACCGCCGGGATCTCGCTGGTGCTCGGCCTCTTCACGGCCTCGCGCGAGGACGGCATCACCCTGCTCAGCACCCTGGTCAACTTCGGGGCGCTGACCACCTTCCTGGTCCTGCACGTCGCCGTGGTCGTCCACTACCTCGTCCGCAGGCGCAGCAAGGACTACTGGCGGCACCTGATCGCCCCGGCGCTCGGCTTCGCGATCCTCGCGTACGTGGTCGTCAACGCCAACATCGCGGCCCAGCGGCTCGGTTTCGTCTGGCTGCTCGTCGGCGGGATCGTGCTCGCCGGGCTGACGGCGACCGGGCGCAAGCCCCGGCTGGCCGTCGCCGAGGCCGAGTCCACCACCGACGGTGCCGCCGCCCGCACCGAGGCCGCCACGAACGACGCCGCCACCGACGGTGCCGCCGCCACCGCCGCCGCCCCGAACACCGCCAAGGAGAAGCAGTGAGCCTGCCCGAGATCGTCCAGCTGAACCCGACCCCGGAGGACTACGCCTACACCTTCGGCGGCCGAGCCCCGCTGGTCACCGTCCGGCCCGGCACCGTCATCGAGCTGACCACCGAGGACTGCTTCGGCGGCAAGGTGCGCGGCACCGGCGACCTGCCCAGCCAGGTGTGCGTCTTCCCCTACCTCAATCCGGTCGCCGGCCCGATCGCGGTGGCCGGCGCCGAGCCCGGGGACGTCCTCGCGGTGCACTTCGTGGAGATCACCCCGGCCCGGGAGTACGGCATCTCCAGCACCTTCCCGCACTTCGGCGCGCTGACCGCGACCCACTCCACCGCGATGCTCCACCCGCCCCTGGAGGAGCGGGTCTGGGTCTACGACCTGGACGTCAAGTCGGGCGTCTGCCGGTTCCGGGCCCGCACCGGCGACTTCACGGTGGACCTGCCGCTCGACCCCATGCACGGCACGGTCGGCGTCGCCCCGGCGGCCGGCGAGGTGCTGGCCTCCATCACCCCGGGCGCGCACGGCGGCAACCTGGACACCCCCGAGATGCGGGCCGGCACCACCGCCTACTTCCGGGTCAACGCCGAGGGCGGCCTGCTCGCCCTCGGCGACGGCCACGCCCGCCAGGGCGAGGGCGAGGTCTGCGGCACGGCGGTGGAGGCGGCGATGCGCACCACCGTGATCGTCGACCTGATCAAGGGCGGCGGCCCGGCCTGGCCCCGGCTGGAGAACGACGACTTCCTGATCAGCACCGGCTCGGCCCGTCCGCTGGAGGACGCGTTCCGGATCAGCCAGCACGACCTGGTCGGCTGGACCGGCGAACTGCTCGGCCTCGACCAGCTCGACGCCTACCAGCTGGTCAGTCAGGCCGGGCTGGCTCCGGCGGCGAACGTCTGCGACACCAACTACACGATGGTCGCCAAGCTGCCGAAGAACCTGCTCGGCCGGGCCCGCGCCTACCACGGGCTGCACGACCGCCTGCGCGAGACCGCCGGGGCGTACCTGCGGCACCGGTAGCGGCGCCCCGCCGGTCCGGGTCCGCGGATCCGGACGCATCGGCCCGGACGTGCCGGTCCGGACGTGCGGGCCCGGACGCACGACGTCGACCCGTGGGTTCGCCCGCGTGGGTCAAAGTCCCGGCAAATCCCGCGGACCCCCACCCCGCCCCCACCCGGGGCCCGTCGGCACCCCCACGCCGACGGGCCCGCGGGGGCGCCCCGGGGTGTCTCAGGGGTGCGGCGCGCAGACCAGCAGGTACGGGAGCAGCGGCAGCACCGGCACCCCGAACCGCCAGACCGGCCGGCGCCGTCCGATCCCCGGCCGGGCCAGCCGCCGGACTCGGGCGAGCACCCCGGTGGACGCCACCCCCAGGGCCCCGCCGGACTCGGCCCCGGCCCCGGACTCGGCCCCGGACTCGGCCGCGGCGGCCGGAGCCGGGCCGCTGGTCGCCAACGCGCACAGGGCGGACGCCAGTTCGTCGCGCGACGCCCGCTCCAGCGCCGCGTCGTCCGCCGCCATCTCCAGCAGCAGCGCCACCTCGGAGCGCCCCAGCCGGGCCAGCGGCAGCGGCCCGAGCAGCAGCGCGAAGGTGTCGGCCGGCAGCCGGAACAGGTGGTGGCGGCCGCGGATGTGCCCGTGCTCGTGGGCGACGGCCGCCGCGAGCTGCCGCTCGTCCAGCAGCCGCAGCGCCCCGCGCGACAGCACCACCCGGGAGCGGCGCCCGGGCAGGCAGTAGACGGTCGGCCGGCCGTGCTCCAGCACCAGCGCGTCCCAGCGCCGGTCCGGTACGCCGACCACGTCCAGTACCGCCCGATGCCGTCGCCGGTCCCGTCCGGTGCGCAGACCGACGGCCGTCACCAGGGCGGCGAACAGGGCCGCGCCGACGGTGAGCAGCCACCAGTCGTGGGTGTGCGGCAGGCCGGGCCCGGCCGGTTCGCCGTGCGGGGGGCGCCCGAACAGGCCGAACAGGCCGAGCAGGCCGGCCGGCCGGTGGGCGAAGGGCTCCACCGCGTGGTGCGCGGTGAGCAGCAGGGCCACCGTGAACGAGGCCATCAGGGCGAGCCAGAGCGCCGCGCCCGTCGCCGGACGGGCCTGGAGCCGGACGGAGCCGGCCAGCCGGCGGGGCAGCAGGACGCCGGTCACCAGCAGCTGGAGGCAGAGCACCGCGAGGGTCACTCAGGGCCCCGGGACTTCACCTGTTCGAGGGCGGCGAGCAGGGCCGAGGCCTCGTCCCCGCTGATCCGGTCGACGAAGTGGAGCAGGGCGCCCGCCCGGTCGGGGGTGGTCTCCAGCGCCTGGTGCATCAGCCGGGCGGTGTACTCCTCGCGGGTGCAGGTCGGTTCGTACACCCAGGCGCGGCCGACCTTGTCGCGGCGCAGCCAGCCCTTGGTGTGCAGGATGTCCGCGACCGTGGTGACGGTGGTGTAGGCGACCGCCCGCTCCCGCTGGAGGTCGTCCACCACCTCGCGCACCGTGGCGGGCCGGCCCCAGGACCAGAACCGGTCCATGATCTCGGCCTCCAGATCGCCGAAGCCCCGTAGCACCGCCCTCTTCTCCCTCGCCGAGCCGACCACCGGCGCCTTTCGCCCGCCGGAACGCGGCCCATGGTACGGCGAGCGCCGGGCGCCCGCCCCCGGGTGAAGGGGACGGGCGCCCGGCGTGCCGCGGGTGGTGCCCAGGTGGTGGTCGGCGGGTGTGCAAGCCGTGTCGGAAGCCGCCCGCCGGGGCTGGGGGCGGGCGGCCGCGGTCAGGACGGCCGCCCGCCCGGGACTCAGGACAGCCGCCGCCCGAGCGGGATGCGGGAGCGGGTAAACAGCGCCGCGAGCAGCCCCGCGACCACCGGCAGCAGCAGCACGATCAGCAGCAGCTCGCCCCAGGGAGCGGTGATCAGTGCCGGCTTGGCCCCGAACCCGCCGGCCCGGGACTTCAGCAGCCCCACCGCCGGTACGAAGCCGTTGACCGCGCCGAGCAGTGCGCCCAGCAGGGCGATCAGCGTGCACTGGAGGCCCGCCATGCTCCGCCGGATCCGCGGTGGCGCGCCGACCGCGGCCAGGGTGGCCTGGTCCTGCCGGGAGTCGGCGGCCGCCAGACCGGTGGCGATCCCGGCCGCGCCGAGCACGACCAGTCCGGCGAAGCCGGTGAGCGCCAGGGTGAGCGCGTCGCTCTTCGGCTGGTAGCCGCGTTCCACCTCCAGCGTGGAGAAGCGGTCCAGCCGGGCGGCGGCCGCCTCGGCCCGTTGCTGCGCCTTGCGGTCGGGCGGGGTGGCGGGCAGCCAGACCGAGCCGGTCGGCCGGGCGGCGAGCCCGAGTCCGGGCAGCGCGGAGGGCAGTGCCAGGCCCTGGGCGAAGTCGGCGGCGGCCGGGTTGTCCACCAGCACCGCGTCGACCGGGACCTCCTGCAGGTCCGGCTTGGGTATCTCGCCGGGCTGCAGCGGAGCGCCGCCCCCGCCTCGCAGGATCATCACGGCCTTGCCGTCGGCGCCCACCAGGGCCCGGTCGAAGACCAGCAGCTTCCCTGCGGCCAGTGCCTGTTCGGCGGCCGGGTCATGGATGCCGAACAGGTTGTGCAGCACGGTCGCGTCACCGGCGGCGAGGTGCGGCGGTGCGCCCAGGCCGCGCCGCTCCGGCGGGCCCTTGAGCTGGACGGTGCTGGCGCAGTTGTCGCAGAAGCGGTACTCCACCTGGCCGAGGTCGCCGCGCGGGCCGAGCCCGGACAGCTGCTTCTCCAGCTCGGCGCGCTCCTCGGCGAGCCGGGGCCCGTCGACGTGGCTGGTCAACTGGACGGCGCCGTAGGGGGCCTGGGGCCGGTAGTCGCGCCGGTTCTCGGCGTCGGTGCTGGTGGTGTAGACGCCGATAGCGACGGCCCCGGCCACCGCGGCCATCACCGCGGCCACCGCCGGAGCGGTGCGCGAGCGGTGCCGGGCGGAGTCGCGCAGGGCCAGCCGGGGGCCGAGCGGCAGCCGGCCGGCGGCCCGGCCGATCAGCGCGATCAGCATCGGGGTGCACAGCAGCAAGCCGAGTTCGGCGATCACCGAGCCGCCGAGCACGGTGAGGGTACGGGTGTCGTAGCCGCCGACGCCCGGCCGGTCGCGCTGCACCGAGGCCGCGCCGTACATCGCGAGCACCGCGCCGAGGGCGAGCAGCGCGACGCCGGACACGGTGACCAGGCGGTTGGGTCCGCGGACGGTGTCCCGGCCGGTCAGCCCGGCGGTGACGCTGCGCCGGGCGGCCTGCAGCGCGGGCAGCGCGGCCGCGAGCAGCGCGGTGGCCAGGCCGATCCCGGCGATGGCGATCAGGTCCACCGGCGGTACGGCGAAGTGGCCGAAGCGCGCGCCGCCGATCTGCTCGATCCACGGCCGCAGCACGGCGACCACCGCGGTGCCGAGCACCACGCCGACCACCGCCCCGGCCGCGCCGAGGACCAGGCCGCCGCCGAGCACCACCGCACCGACGTGGGCACGGCTCCCGCCGGCCGCGCCGAGCAGGGCGAGCTGGCGGCGCGAGCGGCGGGCGCCGACGGCGAACGCGGGCCCGGCGAGCAGGGCGACCTCCAGCAGCGCCAGGCCGGTGACGGTGGCGACGACCATCCTGGTGTTGGTGGCGGCCGTCGGGTCGCTGTAGCGGCGGGCGTCCCGGTAGTAGGGCACGGCCTGCTCCGGCGGCGGGGCGAGCGCCACCGAGCGTGCCGTGAGGGTGTAGCCGTGGGCGTTGAACCGCTGGACCTCGGCCCAGCCGAGCGGGGCGCCGGACGGCAGCCGGACCAGCCAGGCGGACCGGGCGGCCGAGGGCTTCTGCGCGGTGGGTCCGGCGCCGGCCAGCGCGGTGCTCAGCGGGGCGACCAACTCACCGGGCCGGGCGACGAGTTCGACCCGTCCCAGCTCGCCCGGGTGCTCCACGACACCGGTGATGGTGTAGGTGGTGCCCTCCAGGCCCTGGACGGTGGTGGTGGCGCCGGGCCGGAGCCCGGAGTGGTCCAGGAAGGCCCGGGTGACGGCCACCTCGTGCGGGGCGCCCGGGGCGCGGCCCTCGACCAGGTCGAGCCGGCCGCGCCAGACCGGGTCGCCGAGATCGGCCTCGGTGGTGAGGGTGCGGACCAGGCCCTCGGGCGAGGTCGCGCCGGCCTCCGGACCGGGCCGGGCCGGGGTGAGCACGCTGCCGGGCGGCAGCAGGGAGGCGACCAGGGCGGCCGGGTCGGTGCTCGCGCCCTTCTCCTGCTCGGCCGTCGGCTGCTCCCCGGAGCGGGGTTGGACGGAGAAGGCGCCGTCCTCGGCGATCGGGGCCTGCTCGACCGTCTGGCCCGGGTCGAGCGAGGTGACCAGGGCGTCCGCGCCGCCCACCACCCGCTCGACCCGTTCGGCCGGGGTCAGCTGCCCGCTGCGGTGGACCACGTCGGCGCCGGTGACGCCGAGGACGGGCAGTGCGATCATGGCGGCGATCAGCGCGCTGCGGCCCTTGGCCCGCAGGGCGTCGCGGCGGGCGATGCGCAGGGCGACCCGCCAGGCTCCGATCCTCACGGTGCCACCTCGCCGAGCACGCCGGTCGGGTGCACCGCGGCGAGGCGGGCGGAGGACCGGCGGCCGGGGGTCTCCGAGGCGACCGCGCCGTCCCGCAGGTGGACCACCCGGTCCGCCCAACTGGCATGGGCCGCTTCGTGGGTGACCATCATGGCGGCGGCGCCGGCGTCGCAGCGGGCGCGCAGGACGGCGAGGACGGCCTCGCCGGTGGTGGAGTCGAGGGCGCCGGTGGGTTCGTCGGCGAGGACCAGGCGGCGGTCGCCGATCAGGGCGCGGGCGATGGCGACGCGCTGCTGCTGGCCGCCGGACATGTCGTCGGGGAAGCGGTCGGCGAGTTCCCCGATGCCCAGCTCCTCCAGCGCGGCCAGCGCCTCCCGGCGGGCCCGGCGTCCCGGGACGCCGTCGAGTTCGCGCGGCAGGGCGATGTTCTCGGCGGCGGTCAGGGCCGGGATCAGGTTGTAGTCCTGGAAGACGTACCCGATCGAGCGCCGCCGCAGGTCGGCGAGCCTGCCGCGGCCGAGGCCGCCGAGCGCGACCCCCTCCACCAGCACTTCGCCGTCGCTGGGCTGGTCCAGCCCGCCGGCCAGGGTCAGCAGGGTCGACTTCCCGGAGCCGGACGGGCCCATCACGGCGACGAACTCGCCCGGGTGGACGGCCAGGTCGATGCCGCGCAGGGCGTGCACCTCGGCGGCGCCCCGCCCGTGCACGCGGGTGACGCCCGCCAGGCGCAGGACGGGTGCGGGCCGGGTCGGATCGGTGTGGGACACACTTCCCCCTCGTGAGCTGCTCAACTGCATATGTCGGTGAACTATATATGCCGGAGGACGTGCTGCGCGGCGGGATGGTTCCCGAATGGTTTCCGGAGGGTTCTCCGGTGGGGGTGATCGGATTCGGTCAAACTTCTACAAAGCTGTCGAGGATGTGGGCGGAAACCCGGTCCGGGTCGTTCGGGGGCGGTCTATGCTCGGGGCGGTTCGCGGCTCGCGGTTCACCGCTCGGGGGGTCCGTGCCGTGCCGCGTCGCCGAGCGCGTCACCCGACGCGCGGTCAGCCCCGTGTGCGGCAACCGGCGGGGGGTCGGTACGACCACCCTGCGCGCCTACCCGTCGGCCGCGGGGGCGATGGCCATCATCGAGGTCGTCAAGACCGCGCGCCGAACCGTCGGCCGTGCCGACCGCACGTCACCGCCCGCCCCGCACGGACGGTCGGTGGGCGGCGGCTCGCCACCCGTCCGTACCCTCCTCCCGTGAAGGAGGTGCCGTCGTGCACACCCTGACCACCGTCGACTTCCTCGTCCGGCTCGCCACCGGCGTCGCCTGCGGCGCGCTGATCGGCGTCGAGCGCCAGTGGCGGGCCCGGATGGCCGGCCTGCGCACCAACGCCCTGGTCGCCGCCGGCGCCACCCTCTTCGTGCTCTACAGCGAGGCCGTCGGCGACACCGGCAGTCCCACCAGGGTCGCGTCGTACGTCGTCTCCGGCATCGGCTTCCTCGGCGGTGGCGTCATCCTGCGCGACGGCGCCGGCGTGCGCGGCCTCAACACCGCGGCCACGCTGTGGTGTTCGGCCGCCGTCGGGGTGCTGGCCGCCGCCGGCGAACTGCAGCTGGCCGTCCTCGGCACGCTCGCCGTGCTCGCCGTCCACCTGGTGCTGCGCCCGGCCGGCCGACTGCTCGACCGGGCCCCGCAGTCCGGCAGCGACCCGGACTCCACCAGCCGCGCCACCATCCACCTGGAGTGCGACCGCAAGTCCGAGACCCACATCCGGGCCCTGCTGCTCCAGGCCCTCGCCGCCTCCGGGCTCGCCCCGACCGGTCTGCGGGCCCGCCGCACCGACAGCGGGGACGCCACCAGCCTGCGGGCCACCGTCGCGATCACCGGGTCGGTCGCCCCGGCGCTCGAACAGGTCGTCACCCGGCTGTCGTTGGAGCCGGGCGTGCGCGACCTGCACTGGCACCTGGAGGACGAACCGGAGGACCCCGGCAACCCGGCGCTCGCCTGAGGCCGTAGCACCGTCGCGCCGTCGCCGTCGCCGTCGCCGTCGCCGTCGCCGTCGCCGTCGCCGTCGCCGTGCCGCCGCGCCGCCGTGCCACCGCAGGCCCCGCACGCCCCGGAACCGCCGCCCGACCCCGCCCGAACCGACTGGAGGCCCGATGCCGACCCCCGAACCCGAGCACGGGCCGCTGGTGCCGATGCTGCTGGTGCTGACCGTGGTCACCGGAGTGGTGGACGCGGTCAGCTACCTCGAACTCGGCCACGTCTTCGTCGCCAACATGACCGGCAACGTGGTGTTCCTCGGCTTCGCCCTGGCCGGCGCCGCCAACCTCTCCGCCACCGCCTCGCTGGCCGCCCTCGCCGCCTTCCTGCTCGGCGCGCTGGCCGGCGGTCACCTCGCCCGTCGTCTGCCCGGCCACCGCGGTCACCTGCTGACCGCCGCCGTCGCCGTCCAGTCGGCGCTGGTCGCGGCGGCCACCGTGCTGGCGGCCGTGGCCGGCCACACCGGCGACCCGGCCCGCTACGTCCTGATCGGGCTGCTCGGCTTCGCCATGGGCGGCCAGAACGCGGTGGTCCGCGCCCTGAAGGTGCCCGACCTCACCACCACCGTGCTCACCATGACCATCACCGCCCTGGCCGCCGACCGCACCGGCCCCCGCCGTCTCGCCTCCGCCGTCTGGATGTTCGCCGGTGCCCTCCTCGGCGCCGTCCTCGTCCTCCGCGCGAACGTCCCCCTCGCCCTCGCCCTGGCCCTCGTGCTGCTCCTCGCCGTCGCCGCCCTCACCCACCGCGCGGCCAGGCCCACCCCCGCCCCGGCCTGGACCCGCCCCCGCTGACCCGGCGACGACGGCCCCGGAGCCGCGGTCCGCCCGATGCGCTACCGTCCCGGCAGGCCGCGGCCTACGGATCGTCGTGAGGGACAGGTGAGTTGCATGGGCGCCGGCGCCTGGTCGTACGCGGTTCCCCATCGGGAGGACCTTCAGGCCGCCCTGGACGCGCTGAGGGAGAAGGTCTTCGCGGAGGACGGGTACGACCTGCGGGAGGAGCTCGGATCGCTCGCGGAGCTCATGGACTCCGGCCGGCTCGACGAGCAGGGCGCGCACTCCGTGCTGGACGTGGTCACCGTGGTCCACTGCGCCGTCGACGAGGAGGACCACGGCGATGTCCGGGTGGTGGAGGGGGCCGAGGTCGTGGAGCTGTTCGGCACCGACCGGCCTTCGCTGGACGTCGTCCGCGCCGCCGAGGAGAAGGGCGCGGGCGACATCGACTTCCCGCCCTCCTTCCGGGGCTCGGGCTGTTGCACGGTCACCTACGGGCCGGACGGCGCTCCTGACGGCCTCTACTTCTGGGGCGTCACCGGCGACTGACGGGCCGGGGTCGGGCCCCGGCCCCGGTCAGTCCTCGCTGCGGTGGCCGGCGCGGCCGCTCCAGCGGGGTTCGAGGCGGGCCCAGCCGGTGCTCCAGGCGGTCTCGGCACGGCGGTCGAGGGCGTGGAGGCGCAGCCGGAGGGCGAGCGCGAGCAGGGCCAGGAGGGCGAGGAGGGCCCCGGCGCCCGTGCAGGCGGCGGAGACCGCGAGGGCCACGCGGTCGGCCGGGGGAGCGGAGACGGCGCCGGCCGGATCGACCCAGACGGGGACGTGGCTGCCGGTGACGGCGGAGTGCGGGGCCTGGACGGTGCCGACGTGCCGGGTGCCGTCGGGGGCGGTCCAGGCCGCGTCGGCGTCGATCCGGTTGCTGTAGCCGCCGGCGAAGCGGCTGCCGACGGCGGTGGCGCGGTCCGGGACGCCGCGGACCACGGCGTCGACCTGCTGCAGCCGTGCGCGGTCGGTGTCGGCCAGGTGGGCGGTGGAGCGGTAGAGGAGCAGGGAGCCGCCCGTGGCGAGGGCGAGCGCGAGCACCGCGCCGAGCAGGGCGGACAGCCAGGCGCGGGCCCGGGAGCGGTCGAGGGGGCGGACGAGCGGCTCGTGCCGGGCACCGAGGGCCCGCCGCAGCTGTCGGCCGGCGCGTCGGGGGAGCGACGCGGGCCGGGCCGGGCGGGGTGTGCTGGACACGGTGAGGGCTCCTCAGGGACGCGGGGGCGCAGGGTGGTTCCCGCCCCAATCTCCCCCCGGCGGGCCTCCGCGCACAAGACTCGTGCGCGCCCGGAGGACCGCCAGGGCCGCTCGGCCCCGCAGTCGGGACGTTCGGCCCTCGGCATCCGCCGGGCGGTCCGGGCAGGCTGGGGAGCGGCGGCGCCCTCCCGGTGCTTGGGCGCGGCCGTGGCCCGGTTCGGCCGTGGGGGCGCCGGGTCGAGGTATGGGGCAGGGGGTGGTCGTGGGGTCACCCCCTGCCTGTGCCGTGCCCGGCACCTGGCCGCTCTCCGCCCCTGCCCCGCAGGGAAGCTGACGACGTCCCAGGTCATGGCCTTATTCTGCCCGGATATACACTCGGAGTATACGCCGGGTGTATGTTTCCCTCCATGAGTGTTCCTTTGACCCTCCTGGGGCTGCTGGAGCGTGAGCCCAGCCACGGCTACGACCTCAAGCGCGACTACGACGCCCTCTTCGGCCGCGGCAAGCCCCTTCCGTACGGTCAGGTCTACGCGACCCTCGGCCGACTGGCCCGCGACGGCAAGGTGATGGCCGGCGAGGCGGAGCCCGGCGACGGGCCCGAGCGCAAGCGGTACGTCATCACCGAGACCGGGGCGACCGAGTTCGAGACCTGGCTGCGGGAACCGGTCGCACCCGAGCCCAACCTCCAGTCCGTGCTGTTCACCAAGGTGGTGCTGGCCCTGATGCTGGGCCGCGACGCCGAGCACTACCTGGACACCCAGCGCGCCGCCCACCTGCGCCGGATGCGCGAACTCACCGAACTGCGCCGCACCGGCGCCCTGGTGGACGCCCTGCTCGCCGACCACGGCCTGTTCCACCTGGAGGCCGACCTGCGCTGGATCGACCTCACCGCCGCCCGCCTGGACGCGCTCGCCGCGGAGGTGAACGCATGACCGCGGTCATCGAGGCCCGGGACGTCGCCCTCGCCTTCGGCGAGACGCCGGCGCTGCGCGGGGCGAGCCTGTCCGTGGAGGCCGGCGAGGTGCTCGCCGTCATGGGCCCCAGCGGCTCGGGCAAGTCGACGTTGCTCCACTGCCTGGCCGGCATCCTGGTGCCCGACGCGGGCGAGGTGCTGTTCGGCGGGAAGCGACTGGACGCGATGCCGGAGGCGCAGCGCAGTGCCCTGCGCCGCGACAGGTTCGGCTTCGTGTTCCAGTTCGGCCAGCTGGTGCCGGAGTTGACGGCCGAGGAGAACGTCGCCCTGCCGCTGCTGCTGAACGGCGTGCGCCGTTCCGCCGCGCTGGCGGAGGCCCGGCCGTGGTTCGCCCGGCTCGGCCTGGACGGCCTGGAGAAGCGCCGCTCCGGCGAGCTGTCGGGCGGTCAGGCGCAACGGGTCGCGCTGGCCCGCGGGTTGGTGGCCCGCCCGCAGGTGCTGTTCGCCGACGAGCCGACCGGCGCCCTGGACTCGCTGACCGGCGAGCAGGTGATGGACCTGATGGTCGCCTCGGCCCGCGAGCAGGGCACCACCGTCGTCCTGGTGACCCACGAGCCCCGGGTCGCCGCCTTCGCCGACCGCGAGGCGATCGTCCGCGACGGCAAGGCCCGTGCGCTCTCGGCCGGAGCCGGAACGGTGGCCCCGTGATCGCCTTCTCGCTCCGCCTGGCCGTCAGCGGCGGCCGGGAGGCGGTGGCCCGGCTGCTGATGATCGCGGCGGCGGTCGCGATCGGCGTCGGGCTGCTGCTGTCCACGCTCGCCAGCATGAACGCGATCGAGCGGGCCAACCAGCGCCAGGTCTGGCTCGATACGGGCGCCGCGAGCCGGACCGGGGCCGCGCCGGTCGACCCGCTCTGGTGGCGGCCGCACCTGGACTACTACGACGGCTCGGACATCCGCGAGGTCGACCTCGCCGCCACCGGGGCGACCTCGCCCGTCCCGCCGGGGCTCGACCGCCTGCCGGCCCCCGGGGAGTACTACGCCTCCCCGGCCCTGGCCGAGCTGCTGCGCAAGGTCCCGGCCGTCGAACTCGGTGACCGCATCCCCGGCCGGATGGTCGGCACGCTGAACGACTCGGCGATGCCGTCCCCGGACACCCTGGCCGTGCTCGTGGGCCGGACGGTCGACGAGGTCAAGGGCGCGCACGGGGCCGTCGCCGTCACCACCATCGCCACGACCCGACCCGAGTGCGGGAACGGTGACTGCCTGAGCCGGGGCATCCGGGGCGATGCGATGACGCTCATCCTGTCCGTCGTGGGCGGTGCGATGATCTTCCCGGTGCTGATCTTCATCGGCACCGCGACCCGCCTGTCCGCCGCCACCCGGGAGCAGCGGTTCGCCGCGATGCGGCTGGTCGGCGCCACCCCGCGGCAGATCGCGCTGATCGCCGCGGTCGAGTCCACCGTCGCCGCGGTGGCCGGTACGGTCGCCGGCTTCGGCCTCTACCGCGCGCTGCGCTCGCCGGCGGCCGAGGTGCCCTTCACCGGCGGCCGCTTCCACCTCGACGACCTGACCCTGACCGGGCTCCAGATACTGGGCACCGCCCTGGCCGTGCCGTTGGCCGCAGCGGTCGCGGCCCGGTTCGCGCTGCGCCGGGTCGCCATCTCCCCCCTGGGCGTCAGCCGGCGGGTCACCCCGCAGCCGCCCCGGGCCTGGCGGCTGATCCCGCTGCTGGCCGGGCTCGCGGAGCTGGTGTACTTCGTCGGCCGCCGCCCGGCCACCGGCAACGGGCAGGCCGCGGCCTACCTGCCCGGGTTCCTGCTGGTGATGCTGGGCCTGGTGATCGCCGGGCCGTGGCTGACCATGGTCGCCGCCCGTACGGTCGCCCGCCGCACCGGCCGCCCGGCCACGCTGATCGCGGTGCGCCGGCTCGCGGACGACCCGAAGACCGGGTTCCGCGCGGTCAGCGGCCTGATCCTGGCACTGTTCGTCACCACGTCGACGGTTTGCATCATCGGCACGATCAACGCCAACCGCGGTTCGCTGGGCGGCGATCCGATGTCCCGGGCGTCCGTGGTGCAGGGCGAGTTCCGGGACGGCCGGCCGCCGTTGGCGGGCTCGACGCCGGAGCGGGTGCTGGCCGAGGTGCGGGCGGTGCCGGGCTTCAAGGGCCTCGCGGTGGTCCACAGCAATCCGGACGGGCTCGCGAAGTACCCCGTGAACCCGCGCCCGGACGCCCCGCTCATGACCCCCGGCCTGGTGTCCTGCGCGGACCTCGCCCGGATCCCCGTGGTCGGCCACTGCGCGGCCGGGGCGAGCGTCGCCGCCGTCCCTCTGCGCGACTTCCTCAACCTCACGTCGCACCCCGACACCGAGTGGCCCGCCGCCCCGATCTCCGCGGAGGAGGTCGCCGGGCTCCCGGTCCAGGCGCTCTACGCCACGACCGACGGATCGGCGGCGGCGAAGGAACGGGTCCGGACGGTCTTCACCGCGGCATGGCCGGACCACGACGCGCACACGGTCGGCGACTGGGCCACCGAAGGTCAGCAACAGCTCGCCGGATGGCGGCAGTTGGCGAACGTCGTGCTGCTGACCACGCTTCCGATCGCCGGGTGCAGCCTCGCGGTCAGCGTGGTGGCCGGGCTCTCCGACCGCAGGCGGCCGTTCGCGATGCTGCGGCTCACGGGGTCGCCGCTGCGCCTGCTGCAGCGGGTGATCGCGCTGGAGAGCGTGCTGCCGCTGCTGGCGGTGGCGGTGATCTCGCTCGGCGCGGCCTTCGCCGCCGCGGCCCTGTTCCTCTCGTCCCAGATGGACTACGGCCTGGTGTCGCCCGGGGCGGTGTACTTCGGCGTCGTCGCCCTCGGCATCGTCGCCTCGGTCGGGATCATCGCCTCCACCCTGCCGCTGCTGAAGCGGATCACCGGGCCGGAGGCGGCCCGCAACGGCTGACCACCCCGGCCCGGAGGCTGCCCCGCCGCCCGCCCTCAGCGGGCGACGGGGTAGCCGTGCGTCCCGGCCCGCACCTGCGGGGACAGCCCCGGCAGCCAGCTGCCGAGGACCAGCGCGGACGGGTAGAACATCGGCTCCGGCAGCGCGTCCACCGGGAGGCGCTCCCAGCCGGCGCAGGCGTGCGGCTCGGTGACCACGGCCTCGGCCAGGCTGGGCGGCGCCAGCACGGCGGCGGTCAGCCTGGGCCGGCCGAGCTCGTGGTCGAGGTGGACGGCGAGCACCCGCATCTCCTCGGCGGGCAGCACGATGCCGGTCTCCTCGGCGAGTTCGCGGGCCGCGGTCCGCTCGAAGGACTCGCCGAGGTCGACCTTGCCGCCGGGCAGGCTCCAGGTGGGCGGCTCGCCGGCGGTGGTCCGGCGGCCGATCAGCACCCGGCCGTCCCCGGTGGGCACGATGATCCCCGCGCCGAGCAGCGGTGCGGTCGGTGCTGTGCTCAACTCGCCATCTCCTTCAGCAGGTCACCAGTTGGCGCGGTCGTAGTCCTTGAGGAAGCAGCCGTACAGGTCCTCGCCGGCCTCGCCGCGCACGATCGGGTCGTACACCCGCGCCGCGCCGTCGACCAGGTCGAGCGGGGCGTGGAAGCCCTCGTCGGCGAGCCGCATCTTGTCCGGGTGCGGGCGCTCGTCGGTGATCCAGCCGGTGTCCACGGCGGTCATCAGGATGCCGTCGGACTGGAACATCTCCTCCGCGCTGGTGCGGGTGAGCATGTTGAGCGCGGCCTTGGCCATGTTGGTGTGCGGGTGGCCGGCGCCCTTGTAGCCGCGCGCGAACACGCCCTCCATCGCGGAGACGTTGACCACGTACTTGCGGCGGGACGAGGAGGCGGCCATCGCCGGGCGCAGCCGGCTGATCAGGATGAACGGCGCGGTGGAGTTGCAGAGCTGGACCTCCAGCAGCTCCATCGGGCCGACCTCCGAGACGGTCTGCACCCAGCTGTTGGTGTCCGCGAGGTCGGGCACCAGGCCGCCGGCGTCGATCGCGGTGCCGGCCGCGATCCGGGCGGGCGTGGCGGAGCCGGTGACCAGGGCCAGCGAGGTGACGTCCTCGGCGGTGATCCGCTGCACGTCGCCGCCCGCCTGGTGGGGGAGTGCGGGCAGGTCGACGCTGCCGCTGCCGAAGCGGCCGATGGTGGTGGCCTGCGGCAGCTCGCCGGCCGGCAGCGGCGCGGACTCGGCGTTCACCAGCTCGCGGTAGGACTCCGGCGGGCGGCGCACGGTCTGCGCGGCGTTGTTGATCAGGATGTCCAGCGGGCCGTCGGCGGCGACCTCGTCGGCCAGCGCCAGCACCTGGGCCGGGTCGCGCAGGTCGATGCCGACGATCTTGAGGCGGTGGATCCACTCGGCGCTGTCCGGCATCGCCTTGAAGCGGCGGATCGCGTCGTTGGGGAAGCGGGTGGTGATGGTGGTGTGGGCGCCGTCGCGCAGCAGCATCAGCGCGATGTACATCCCGATCTTGGCGCGGCCGCCGGTGAGCAGCGCGCGCTTGCCGGTGAGGTCGGCGCGGGCGTCCCGGCGGGCGCGGTTCTTGACCGCGCAGTTCTGGCAGAGGTTGTGGTAGAAGGCGTCGACCTCGACGTACCGCTGCTTGCAGGTGTAGCAGGAGCGCGGGCGCTCCAGGATGCCGGCGATCTCGGTGGTGGTGACGGTGGTCAGGCCGAAGGCGCCGGCCGTCTCGTCGTCGATCCGGCTCGGCGCACCGGTGGCGGTGCGGGCGGTGACCTCACGGTCGTTGGCGGTCTTGCGGGCCCGGGTCTCCTGGCGGCGACGCTGCTTCAGGGTGCGGAATATGCCGCCGACGGCCTGGCGGACGGTGATCGCGTCCGGGTGGTCCACGTGCAGCTCGTCGAGCTCGGCGATCACCTCCAGGCAGAGCCTCAGCCGCTCGGGGTCGAGGCCGGGACCGTAGTCGATCTCCTCGGCGTCCCCGATCCGGTCCGGCGCGATGTCCGGCCGCGCGATGTCCGTCTGTTCGATGTCCGTCTGCCCGATGCTCACGCCTGCTGCCGCTTTCCCGTTCGCCACGCCCACACGCGTGAAGCCATGCCCGTTACCGCGTGAATGCTACGGGAGCGGTCCGGACCGGGGCGAAAACCGGACGTCGGAGGGGGTCTTTGGATGATCCTCCATGTCTACGCGCGGAGCATTGATCACGGTTTGTGGACAGCCCCAGCAAAGCTCCTCGAACTGGCTTTTGGCCCCGCCCTCACGGAGAATCGAATGCTGGGTGCCGGGCGCCCGAGTGCGCTCCGGCGGCATCGCCGCAACCGCACCCGAGGTGTATCCCCCAGCCAGAGAGCCCTTCTTCATGCGCTTCCTGAACGACCTCAAGCCCTCGTACGACCTGACGTACGACGACGTCTTCATGGTCCCCAGCCGTTCCGCCGTGGGCTCCCGGCAGGGCGTGGACCTCTCCTCGAACGACGGCACCGGCACCACCATCCCGCTGGTCGTGGCCAACATGACCGCCATCGCCGGCCGCCGGATGGCCGAGACCGTCGCCCGCCGCGGCGGCCTGGTCGCCATCCCGCAGGACATCCCCACCGAGGTCATCGCCGAGGTCGTCTCCTGGGTCAAGCAGCGCCACCTGGTCTTCGACACCCCCATCACGCTCGCCCCGGGCGCCACCGTGGCCGAGGCCGTCTCGCTGCTGCCCAAGCGCGCCCACGGCGCCCTCGTGGTGGTCGAGGACGGCAGGCCGGTCGGCGTGGTCACCGAGTCCGACTGCCAGGGCGTGGACCGCTTCACCAGCCTGGCCGACATCATGTCCCGCGAGCTGCTGGTGCTGGACGAGGGCATCGACCCGCGGACCGCCTTCGACAAGCTCACCGAGGCGCACCGCAAGCTCGCCCCGGTCGTGGACGGCGAGGGCCGGCTGGTCGGCCTCCTCACCCGCAAGGGCGCGCTGCGCGCCACCCTCTACACCCCGGCCCTGGACGCGGCCGGCAAGCTGCGGATCGCCGCCACCGTCGGCATCAACGGCGACGTCGCGGGCAAGGCCGAGGCGCTGATCGAGGCCGGCGCCGACGTGCTGGTGGTCGACACCGCGCACGGCCACCAGGAGTCCATGATCAGCGCGCTGCGCGCGGTGCGCGGACTGGACCCGCAGGTCCCGATCGTGGCCGGCAACGTGGTCTCCGCCGTCGGTGTCCGCGACCTGGTCGAGGCGGGCGCCGACATCCTCAAGGTCGGCGTCGGCCCCGGCGCCATGTGCACCACCCGGATGATGACCGGCGTCGGCCGGCCGCAGTTCTCCGCCGTCCTGGAGTGCGCCGCCGAGGCGCGCCGGCTCGGCAAGCACGTCTGGGCGGACGGCGGCGTGCGCCACCCGCGCGACGTCGCGATGGCGCTGGCCGCCGGCGCCTCCAACGTGATGATCGGCTCCTGGTTCGCCGGTACCTACGAGTCCCCGGGCGACCTCCAGACCGCCGCCGACGGCCGCCAGTACAAGGAGAGCTTCGGCATGGCCTCGGCCCGTGCGGTGAGCAACCGCACCGCCCAGGACTCCTCGTACGACCGGGCCCGCAAGGCGCTGTTCGAGGAGGGCATCTCGCACTCCCGGATGTTCCTCGACCCGGCCCGCCCGGGCGTCGAGGACCTGATCGACTCGATCATCGCGGGCGTCCGCAGCTCCTGCACCTACGCGGGCGCTGCCAGTCTGGAGGAGTTCCACGAGAAGGCGATCGTGGGCATCCAGAGCGCGGCCGGCTACGCCGAGGGCAAGCCGCTGCACTCCAGCTGGGCCTGATCGCCGCCGGCGCCCGCGGCGCCCGCGTCCGTACCGCCGGCCGGCCGGTTCCTCGCCTCGGGGAGCCGGGCGGCCGCGGCCGTCACGGAGGCCTGCCGCCCGGTGCCCGGCACCCCGTCCGGTCCGGTGCCCGGTACGCCGTCCGGACCGGCGCCCGGCACCCCGTCCGGCCGGGGTGGGAGCAGTGCTCCGAGCGGGAGCAGCAGGGCGCGGCCGAGCAGTCCGACCGAACCGTCCAGCGCGGCGGCGAAGGCCCGGGCCGCGCCCGGCAGGTACCGCAGCTCCCACAGCGCCTCCACGGCGTTCCAGGCGCCCTCCCGGGCGGCCCCGACCGACCAGACGCCGAGCAGGTGGGGGAGCGGCTCGGCGAGCTCCAGCAGGTCGGGGCCGGGCATCAGCTGCTCCCGGACGGCCGTCTCCACCTCGGCCAGCACCCGGTTGATCCGGTGGTAGTCCTCCTCGACGGCGGCGGGCTCGCAGCCCCGGCGGCGGCAGGTGTCCACGACGGCCAGCGGCAGGTCGTGCTGGATGTGGGCGTTCATCCCGGCCAGTGCGAACTGCAGCGGGTGCACTCCCGGGTGGGCGCGCAGCGCGAACAGCGGCCGCCAGCAGGCGGGCGGCTCCCGTCCGGCCGCGTCGGCGGCCACGGCCCGCAGGTAGTGCCCGGCGAACACCACGTCCAGCTCGGCCGTCGCCCGCGGGTCGACGAAGCACCCGTGGTCCAGCCGGTCGCGCACCGCCTGCGTCACGGTGAGGTAGATCCGGTTGAAGACCGCCACGCCGTCGGCCGGGGGCAGCCCCGCCCCGATCCGCCGCAGCCGGTCGATCACCCGCCCGACCGCGGCCGTCCTCGTGGCCGCCCGCGCCCCCGCTGCCGTCGTACGATCCACCGCCGTGCCGGGCATGCGCCACCCTCCGATGCCGATCGTGCACTGATCGCATCATCGTGACAGCGTGGGCGGGTGCCCGGTGGACGCAGCACGAGCCCGTCGAGCCGGTGTCACACGATCAGGCTGATTCCGTCCGTGGCATGGCACGTATTCGGTCATGACGTTGCAGGGGCTTTGCCGATCCCCCACCTCCTGCCATCATCCCTGCCGTGATCAACCGACGAACCCTCATCGCCGCGTTCGCCGCGGCCCCGGCCCTCGGCACCCTCGGTGCCGTCGTGGGAAGCACCCCCGCGAGCGCCGCCGCCGACCTGTACCCCTCCAACACGGCCCTCTACGCCAGCACGACCGTGGTCGAGGGCGTGGACTACGGCCGCCGCTACCGCCGGCACCTGATGGACGACCAGAGCCTGCAGGGCCGCACGTCCGTCGTCCGGACGACCGTCATCGCCCCGCACGGCGGCGGCATCGAGGTCGGCACCTCCGAACTCTGCCTGGCCGTCGCCGGCTACCACCCGGCCGACCTCGCGCCGACCCCGGCCGCCGGGCCGACGCACGACTACTGGATGTTCGAGGGCCTGCGCTCCTCCAACAACAGCGAGCTGCACGTCACCTCGACCCACTGCGACGACGGCGTGGCCCGGGCGATGTGCGGCGGCAGCCTCAACGTGGTGTCGCTGCACGGTTGCACCGCCGCCCAGGCCGGCCTGGAGGCCGGTGCCCAGGCCGTGCTGGTCGGCGGCCTGAACGCCACCCTCCGCCAGTACCTGATGGAGGAGTTCGCGGCGGCGGGCATCCGGGCGGTGACCGCCTCCGGCGAGGAGGAGATCGCGGGCATCTCCCCGGAGAACATCTGCAACCGCAGCCTGCTCGGGATGGGCGCCCAGCTGGAGATGACCACCGAGCTGCGGGCCGCGATGTTCGCCCCGGGCAAGAACACCCGCGCCGACCGGGCGACCAACACCCTGCCGCTGTTCTGGAGCTGTGCGACCGCGGTCCGGGCCGCGATCCGGCGGCTGGAAGCGGGCCAGCCCGTCCTCTGACGGGCCGGACAGCCGGGCAGCCGGACAGCCGGCCGCGGCGCGCGGGGCCGGCGTCAGCCCAGCTCGTACTCCAGGACGTAGGTGTGGGCGCCGGACTCGTCGACGGTCAGCCGGAACTCCCCGGTGATCCCGGCCAGCTCGCCCGCGCCCGTGCCCGGCACCACGCGTATCGTCGTGCCGGCGGTGTCCCAGGCCGTGTGCTGGAGCACGAACGAGCCCGCGCGCCCGTCCAGTTCACCCGTCACGTGCTCCACCGCGACGTACGAGGCCGGGCTGCCGGAGGGGCCCGTGACGGAGAGCATCCGCACCTCGCTCGCCCCGCTCAGCCCGCCCGTGAAGGTCTTGGCGATCCGGACCCGCCCGAAGGCCGCACCCTCCCGCTCCTCCGTCTCCACCGGCTCGAACGCGGTGAGCTCGAACGACCCGCTCGCCCTGTTCCCCATGGCACCGTCCCCTCGTCGACCGTCCACTGCTGGTCGGCCGGCTCCCCGCCGACCGCGAACCGAGCCTTGCACACCCCACTGACAATCGCGTCCGGGCCGCTCGGCGGAGCCGCCGGAGCCGGCGGCGCGGCCCGGTCACGGCTCCCAGCGGATCGCCAGCACCGCCGCGTCGTCGGCCAGCCCGGTGGCCCCGACCCAGTCGCCGACGTCCTCCAGCACGGCGTCCAGCAGGTCCGCCGGCGAGCCGCCGTGCAGGCCGGGCAGCCGCTCCGCGATGGGGTAGAACCGGCCCCCGGCGTCCCGGGCCTCCGACACCCCGTCGGTGTGCAGGAGCAGGACGTCACCCGGCTCCGGCTCGAAGCGCCGGTCCGGGTACCCGCCGCCGGTGAGCCCGAGCAGCCCCAGCGGCGGCGCCGGGAACGGCGGCTCCAGCTCGCTCACCCGGCCCGCCCGGCGCAGCAGCGGGGGCGGGTGGCCGCAGTTCACCAGCCGCACCGGCCCCCGGTCCGCCGCCACGTCGAGCAGCAGCGCGGTGGCGAACCGCCCCTCGTCCGACGGCCGGGCGGCGAGCGCCGCGTCCAGCCGTTCGGCGAGCCGGCCGGGATCGGGTTCGGTCCGGGCGGCCTCCCGGAACACCCCGAGGACGTCCGCCGCCGTCTCCACCGCCGGCAGTCCGTGCCCCTGGACGTCGCCGAGCAGGATGCGCACCCCGAAACGGGTCTCCACCACGGCGTACAGGTCCCCGCCGATCCGCGCCTCGGCGGCCGCCGCCACGTACCGCACCGCCACGCGCAACGGCCCGATCCGCTCCGGCGGCGGGCGCAGCAGGGCCCGCTGCGCCGCCTCGGCCACCGTCCGGACCTGGAACAGCTCCCGCTCGCGGGCCGCCACCAGGACGACACTGGCGGCGCTGGCCAGGGTCGAGGCCAGGACGGTGACCGGCACGCTGATCCGGACCGAGAGCGGCAGCTGCGCGTTGGCCGACTCCAGCAGCCCGACGGTGAGCAGCGCCACCGCACCGACCAGCAGCGGCACCCGGGCCCGCCGGGTGGTCGCGCCGGCGAGCACCGGGGCCACCGCGAGCAGCGGGGCCAGGGTGGTTCCGGGCCCGATCGCCAGTGCGGCCACGACGGCGGCGACCAGCAGCAGGAGCGCGCCGTAGAGCAGCAGCCGGGTCCGCCTCGGCAGGTGCAGCGGCGGCACCCCGTCCGGGCCGTCGGCGGTCACGCGTCCTCCAGTGGTGCCGGTCGGTCGCTCCGGCGGGTCGATCCCGGGGGTGGTCCGGCCGGTCGGTGTGCAGATCGGTCGGCCGGGGCGGGTCGGGTCCGGCCGCACCCCGGTCCGCCGGCCGCCCGGCCCGGCGTACGGTCGGAGGCCCCCGGCGGAACGAGGGCCTCCGGTCCACTGTCCCTGCCCGGCCCCGGGTCAGCACCTCGGCCGCGGGTCGCGCGCCGGCGCGCACTACGCTGGGCCGGGAGATGAGACGCAAGAGCCGCCGACCGGCCTCCCCCCTCCCGCAGCGCCACGGCGTGGACCCGGTGCACCTCCGGCTGCCGCTCGAAGGCCCCTGGTCGACGGTGCGGGACCACCTGGTGGACCGGCTGCCCGCCGTCCCGGCCGAGCGGATCGACGCGGCCCTGCGGGACGGCGAGATCGTCGGCGAGCACGGCCCCGTCGCCCCGGCGGAGCCGTTCCGGCCCGGCGCCCACCTCTGGTTCCACCGGGACCGGCCCGAGGAGGTGCGCGTCCCCTTCGAGCTGGTCGTGCTGCACCGCGACGAGCACCTGGTGGTCGTCGACAAACCGCACTTCCTGGCCACCACCCCGCGCGGCCGGCACGTGGCCGAGACGGCGCTGTCCCGGCTGCGGCACAGCCTCGACCTGCCCGCGCTCAGCCCCGCCCACCGCCTGGACCGGCTCACCGCGGGCCTGGCCATGTTCGTCGTCCGCCCGGAGGACCGCGGCGCCTACCAGACGCTGTTCCGGGACCGCCTGGTGCGCAAGGAGTACCGGGCGATCGCCGCGTACGACCCGGAGCTGAGCCTGCCGCGCACCGTGCGCAGCCACATCGTCAAGGAGCGCGGGGTGATCGCCGCGCGGGAGATCGACGCCCCGCCGAACAGCGAGAGCCGGATCGACCTGCTGGAGCGCCGCGACGGCCTGGCCCGCTACCGGCTGCGGCCGCTGAGCGGGCGCACCCACCAGCTGCGGCTGCACATGTGCGGCCTCGGACTGCCGATCCTCGGCGACCCGGTCTATCCGGTGGTGCTGACCGAGCCGGCCCCGGACGACTTCCGCGGCCCGCTGCAGCTGCTCGCCTCGACCGTCGAGTTCACCGACCCGCTGACCGGCCGCGAGCGCCGTTTCGAGACCCGCCGCACGCTGGCGGCCTGGACCGACCCCCAGGGCTGGGCCGACGGCGCTGCGACCGGGTCCCAGGACGTTCACAGGCCCTGAGGGGCGGGCCGCGCGGAGCGGGCCGTGGTCAGGCCAGCAGCGTCCGGGCCACGTGGTCGGTGTCCAGGTACTCGCGGACGGCGGTGATCAGGCCGTCCGTCACGGTGAACACCCCCAGGCAGCGGTTCTCGTACGCGGCGCCGTTGGCGGCCGTGCCGACGGTGGTCCACTCGGCCACCGCCTGCGGGCCGTCGGCGAGGACGTGGGTGAGGGTGATGACCGGCAGGCCGTCGGCGGCGAACAGGGCACCGACCCGGCCGAGGAAGTCACCGAAGATCTCCTGCTTGCCGTGCCAGGTGCGGGAGAGCGGGAGGCCGCCCGGGTAGCTCCAGGTGGCGTCCTCGGCGAACAGGGCGATCGCGGCCTCGCGGTCGCCCGCCGCGAGGAGGGTGACGTAGTCGGTGACGACGGTGCGGGCGTCGGGGTGCTGCACGGTGGGCTCCTGCGGTTCGTCCGGGCGGGGCCGTCCCGCTCGTGGCACCAGACAACCGCCGGGGCGGCCCGCCGGGCCAACAACCGCGGCGGTGGCCCGACAACCGTCCGTTGTCCACGCGGGTGGGGCGGCCGCTCGGGCGGGTGGGGCGGCCGTTCAGGCGGGTGGGTCGGTCCCCGGGGGCAGCTCCAGCTCGAACCAGACCACCTTGCCGTCCTTGGTCCGGCGGCTGCCCCAGCGGTGCGCGAGCTCGTTGACCAGGTGGATGCCCCGGCCGCCCTCGTCCTCGCTGCGGGCACGGCGGATCCGCGGCACCTCGGACTCCTGGTCGGCGACCTCGACGGTGAGCACCCGGTTGCAGTACAGCCGCAGCTGGGTGGGCGATCCGGCGTGCACCAGGGCGTTGGTGATCAGCTCGCTGGTGAGCAGTTCGGCCCAGTCGGCGAGCGCGTCGAGCCCCCAGGCGGTCAGCGTCTCGCGGGTGAAGCGGCGCGAGTGGGCGACCATGGCGTGGTCCCCGGTGAGCGGGAGGGTGGCGATCCGGTCGGCTCCCCGCGGGCGGACCTGCGCCATGATGACGGCGATGTCGTCCTCGCCGGTGGTCTCGGTGAGCCGGCTCAGGACGGCCTCGCAGGTCTGCTCCAGCGAGTCGCGCCGGTCGGCGACGGTCCGGCAGAGCAGCTCCAGCCCCTCGTCCAGGTCCTGGCCCCGGCGCTCGACCAGGCCGTCCGTGTAGAGCGTGAGGATGCCCTCCTCGGGGAGGGTGAACTCGGCGTTCTCGAAGGCGACTCCGCCCACCCCGAGCGGAATGCCGGACGGCAGCTCGACCAGGTGCGCCCGCCCCTCGGTGTCGGCGACCACGGGCGGCAGGTGCCCGGCGCTGGCCGCGGTGCAGTGGCGGTCCACCGGGTCGTACACCACGCAGACGCAGGTGGCGAACTGGCCCTCGCCGACCGTCGCGGTCGCCTCGTCCAGCCGGTACAGCACCCGCGCCGGGTCCAGGTCCAGGGTGATCAACGTCCTTGCCACCGTGCGGAGCTGGCCCATCGTGGCGGCGGCCCGGATGCCGTGGCCCATCACGTCGCCGACGATCAGCGCGACCCGTCCGGAGGACAGCGGCACCACGTCGAACCAGTCGCCGCCGACCTCGCTGACCACGCTGCTCGGCAGGTAGCGGTAGGCGAGGTCCAGGCCGAGGGTGCGGTGCACCTCCTGCGGCAGCAGGCTGCGCTGGAGGGTGAGCGCGGTGTCCCGCTCGCGGCGGTAGAGCCGGGCGTTGTCGATCGCCAGCGCGGTGCGGGCGGCCAGCTCCTCGGCCAGCGAGCGGTCCTCCGGGCCGAACGGTGCCGGGTTGCGGGTGCGGACGAACTCCGCGCCGCCCAGCACGTGTCCGCGCGCCACCAGCGGCACCATCAGGTACGAGTGCACCCCGGCGTCCAGGCCCGGCTGCACCCGGTCGGGCGAGGCGACGATCCGGCGCAGCTCCTCCTCGGTCACCTCGGCGACCAGGATCGAGCGCCGGGTGCGCAGGCTCTGCGCGTACAGGCCGGCCGACTGCGAGGTCTCGCCCACCCCGTCGGCGGCCTCGTGCATGGCGCCGTCCGAGCCGGTGTCGCCGACCGCGACCGCCCGCATCAGCACCGGGCCCTCCGCCGGGACGGCCCCGGGCTCCTCGCCGCTGAGCACCGCCTCGCGCAGGTCCACGGTGACGAAGTCGGCGAAGCGCGGGATCACCACCTCCACCAACTCCCGGGCCGTGCGGTACAGATCGAGCGTGGTGCCGATCCGGTTGCTGGCCTCGTTCAGCAGCGACAGCCGCTGCTGGGCGGCCCACGCCTCGTCCAGCGCCCGCTGCCGGGCGGCGGCCGCGTCGCGCTCGCGGGTGAACAGCAGCGCGTTGTCGATCGAGACGGCCGCCCGCAGCGCCAACTCCCCGGCCAGCGCCACGTCGGCCTCCTCGTACGGGCGCTCGACCAGGGTGCGGTAGAAGCCCGCCACGCCGACCGGCGTGCCGCGCGCGATCAGCGGGACCGCCATGAACGACTGCACGTTCTGCTCCCGGACGGCGGCCCGGCGCACCGGGTCCTCGGCGAACCAGGCCATGCCCTCCTCGTCCATCCGCGGCACCAGCACCGGCTTGCGGTGCGCCAGGCACCACGCGTACGGCGAACCGGGCAGGAAGCGGTGCAGGTTGCCGGTGCGGTCGATCGGGGCCAGGGTCGAGCCGCGCACCGAGTGGAAGGCCATCCGCCGCAGCAGTGCCGAACCGTCCACCGGGGCGGTCGCCTCGCGCTCGCCGCGGACCAGCTCCTCCAGCACCTCCACCACCACCGTGTCGGCCAGCCTCGGCGTCGCCACCTCGGCCAGCTCCTGGGCGGTCTGGGCGAGATCGAGCGTGGTGCCGATCCGGGTGGAGGCCACGTTGACCAGCGCCAGGCGCTCCTGCGCGGCCTTGGCCTCGCGCAGCGCCTGCTGCCGGGCCAGCACCGTCCGGTGCTGGCGCAGGTACAGCCGGGCGTTGTCGATCGCGACGGCGGCGCGCGAGGCCAGCTCGTCGCCGAGCGTGATGTCGGCCGCCGCGAAGGACTCCCGCGAGCCGCGCCGCGAGTACACCACCATGCCGAGCGTCGTGCCGCGCGCCACCAGGGGGGTGATCCGCACCGAGCGCGGGCGGTCGCCGATGAAGGCCTGGCGGCGGCTCTCGTTGAGGCGCTCGCTCAGCGCCGGCAGCTCCCAGGACGGCACCACCACCGTGCGCCCGCCGGTCAGCGCCCGGGCGTACGGGGAGTCCGGCGGCAGCTCGTACACGGCGTCCAGCGGCAGCGCCTCGGCCGGGTACTGGTTGTCGGCGGAGGCGATCGCCAGGCGCCGTACCAGCAAGGGGGCGTCCGGTGGGGACGGCTCGACGTTCCGGCCGGCCACCAGCTCCTCCAGCCCGAACACCGCGCTGATGTCGGCGACCCTGGGCACCATCGCGTCGACCAGTTCCCGGGCGGTCTGCCGCAGGTCCAGCGTGGTGCCGATCGAGGCGGTCGCGTCGACCAGCAGGGACAGCCGCTCCTGGGCGCGGGCGGCCCGGGCGTCGGCGTGGAACCGCTCGGTGATGTCGATGACGGTCGCGCACACCCCGAGCACCCGGCCGCCGCGGTCCCTCAGCCGGAAGTAGGAGGCCGACCAGGCGTGGTCGTGGCCCGGGTCGCCCGGGGTGCGGCCGTGCGCGAGGTCGTCCACCACCGGCTCGCCGCTCTCCAGCACCCGGCGCATCACCGCCTCGGACTCGGGGCCGTTGATCCTGGGCAGCACCTCGGTGAGCCGTCGGCCCAGCGGGCGTTCGACGCTCAGGCCGTTGGCGTCCGCCAGCGCCTCGTTCAGCCGGACGAAGCGCAGGTCGGTGTCGAACACCGCCATGCCCACCGGGGACTGGGTGAAGAACCCGTCGAGGAGGGCCAGGTCGGCCTGGAGCCGGTGCAGCGTGGTCACCTCGGAGGCGACCGCCAGCACCATCGGGGCGCCGCCGGGGCCGAGGATCGGATGGGTGCGGAACTCCAGGTCCACCAGGTGCCCGTCCCGGTGCCGGACCGGGAAGACCCCGGACCAGGGCCGGCCCGCCAGGATCTGCCGGAACAGCTGGAGCACCTCCGGCCGGTGCTCGTCGGAGGTCAGCAGGGTCGCGGCCCGGGCACCCACCGCCTCCTGCGCCGGGTGTCCGAGCAGCGCCTCCGCGTCACTGCTCCAGTGCAGGATGCGTCCGTCGGCGTCGATCAGCGCAGTGGCGATCGGCACCATCAGCAGGGCGTCCTGCCGGGGCTGCCCCGCGCGCTGCGCGTAGTGGTCCACCATGGCCAGAGAACCGTCCCAGAAACCGTCCGGAGATCGTTCCCACCAGCAACTGCCATCTTCGCACGCGCTCCCGGGCGGCCGCTCACCGTGGCAGCGGGCGCTCGGGACGTCCTCCCGGGCCGACGTCCGGTGCGTCACCGCAGGGCCGTGGGCCGGCGGGCCGGCCGTGCGGCGTCCGTCTCCGCGCCCGAGCGGGCTTCGGCGGCGCGGGCGGCGAGGGCGATCAGCGCGCCGACCAGGCAGAGCGCGGCCGCGACCAGGACGGCCCGGTCGGCGCCCGCCGCCAGGGCGCGGGCCGCCGCCCCGGGGCCGGGCGAGCCGGGCCGGGCGGATCCGGCGACGGCGACCGTGACCGCCACGCCGAGGGCCGAACCCAGGTAGCGGGAGGTGTTGTTGGCGCCGGAGCCCATCGCCGCCCGGTGCGCCGGGACGCTGCCGATCGCCAGCCGGGCCAGGGCCGCGTTGAGCACCCCGCTGCCGACGCCCGCGACCGCGAGCCCCGGCACCAGCCGCAGCCAGGACGAGCCGGGCGCGAGCCCGTACAGTCCCAGCTCGCCCGCGCCGCAGACCAGCAGGCCGAGGGAGACCTGGGTGGTGGCGGACAGCCGGGCGGCCAGGCGGCGGGCCTGGAGTGCGGAGACCACCGACAGGCCCGACCAGAGGGCCAGCACGCCGGCCGCGGCCGGACCGGACAGGCCGAGCACGCCCTGGAGCAGGGTGGGCAGGTAGCTCATGAAGCCGACCAGCGACAGCCCGGTGAACAGCGCCCCGCCGGTGGCCGCGACGAAGCCGGGCTCGCGGAACAGGGCGAGGTCCAGCATCGGCTCCCGGGCCCTCGCCTCGACCACCGCGAACGCCGCCAGCAGCAGCACCCCGCCGGTCAGCAGTGCCACCGCGGTGGGCCGCCCCCAGCCGTCGCGGCCCTCGGCCAGCCCGGCGATCAGGCAGGAGGTGCCGGCGGCGAGGGTGAGCACCCCGTACGGGTCGAGCGCTCGCGGCCGCTCGGCCCGCGACTCGGTGAGGACGGCGACGGCGAAGCCGGCCACCACGGCCGAGCCCGCCGCGATGCCGCCGCCGACCGCGCGCCACCCGGCCCACTGCTGGACCAGCGCGCCGTACACCGGCCCGACCGCGATGCCGAGGCCGACCGCCGCGCCCCAGACGCCGAGTGCCCGGATCCGGTCGGGCCCGGGCGGGTGGGCGTGGCCGATCAGGCCGAGCGCGGGTGCCAGGACGGCCGCCGAGGCGACACCGAGGAGCACCCGGGAGGCCAGGTAGACGGCGCCGCCGGGGGCGAGTGCGGCCAGCGCCTCGGCGGCCGTGAACAGCAGCACGCCGAAGGTGAAGACCCGCTTGCGGCCGTGGTCGTCGGCGGCGCTTCCGGCGGTGAGCAGCAGTGCGGAGATGCCGACCAGGGTGCCGGTGAGGATCCAGGTGCGGCCGGCGGCGCCCAGGTGGGCGGCCTGGGCGGTGGCGGCGAGCGAGGCGGTGGGGGCGGTGTACGCGACGGTGGTCAGGGCGGTCGCCGCCGCGGTGGTCGCCAGCGTGGCGGCGGGCCGGAGGCGCGGGCCCGGGGCGGTGGGTGAGGCGGGTGAGGAGCCAGGTGGTGCGGGGGACATGGGCGTTCCCTCCGGGGGCCGGACCCTTTGGTCTGGTGAATGAACCTTCATCTCGGGCGGCACGCTACCACCGTCAGTCTGTTCATTGAACCCTCAAGGGGGGTGGACTAGGCTGACGCCCATGGCCCTGGGAACCGACTACGAACTGCAGGAGTGCGCACTGGCCCGCGCCCTGGAGGTGGTCGGCGAGCGCTGGAGCCTGCTGATCGTGCGCGACGCGTTCTACGGGGTGCAGCGTTTCAACGACTTCCTCGCCCACCTCGGCATCCCGCGCGCCGTCCTCACCTCGCGCCTCAACGCCCTGGTCGCGGCCGGGGTGCTGCGCAAGGAGCCGTACCAGCGGGCGCCGCTGCGCCACGGCTACCTGCTCACCGGGACCGGCCTCGAACTCTGGGGCCCGCTCTACCAGCTGAGCCGCTGGGGTGGCCGGCACGCCACCGACGGCGGCTCGTACCACCTCTTCGCGCACGCCGACTGCGGCACCGACCTCGACCTGGTCGGCGTCTGTCCCGCCTGCGGCGGCGGGCCCGTCCCGCCGACCGCGGTCGTCATGCGCCCCAACCCCGCCCGCGCCGGCTCCCACCGGGAGGACCCGGTTTCCCGCGCCCTGGTCCGCCCCCACCCGCTGCTCGAACCGATCGCCTCGGCGGCGCCCCCGGCCGGCTGACCGCCGGCCCGCACGCCGACGGGGCCGCACGCCGACGGGGCCGCCGGCGTCGTGCCGACGGCCCCGCCCGGGACCGCTGTCACCCGGGAGCGGCGACCGGGGACAGCCCTCAGGGGGTGAAGCGCACCTCCGGGTTGGCGGCGCTCGGCCCGTCGAGCAGCGGTTGCGGGACGCCCTTCAGCTGGAGGTCGAAGAAGGCCCCGACGTACTGCCGGGTGAGCGCGAGGGCGCGCCCGCTCCCGAGGGTGGTGTACGGGCCCTTGGGGAGGCCGAGTCCCTCGATGAAGACCGGGAGGTCGGTGAAGCTGCCGTGGTCGGAGCCGTCGACGGTCAGCAGGCGCTTCCAGCCGTCCAGCCGGGCCCAGCTCGTGACCCAGGACGGGTCCTCGGTGCCGTCGGACAGCGGGTGGCCGATCATCATGAACGGCTTGCCGCCGAGGCCGGACTCGGGCACCAGGTCGTGCATGGTGCCGTCCATGTTCACCCCGGCCCGGATCCGGTCGTCGGTGAGCAGGGCGGGGACGGTGGAGGCGCCACCGGCGGAGTGCCCGGCCATGCCGATCCGGTCGCGGTCGATCAGCCGGGCGTAGCGCCAGGCCGGGTGCGGGCGGTCGGTCAGCCGGTCGATGACGAAGGAGACGTCCTTCGCCCGGCCCGCCTCCAGGCGTGCCGCGGCTTCGTCGCCGACGACCGTGCCGCACGCCGCGCAGGGGAGCGTCCGCCCGTCGGGGAAGGTGGTCCCGGTGTTCTCGTAGGTGTGGTCGATCACCGCGACGACGTAGCCGTGGCTGGTCAGGTCCTCGGCGAGGCCGCTGAGCGTGGCGCGCGGCATGGTGAAGCCGGGCGACAGGACCACCAGCGGGTAGTGGCCGCCCTGCGGGCGCGCCCCGGACTCCGACCACGTCCGGGTTCCGGACACCGCCTCGGTCGGAATGGTGTTGCCCGCGACCTTTCCGTCCAGCAGTGCCCGGGCGGCCGCGGGCGTCATGTACGGGGCGGGGGTGCCCGTCCCGGCCTGCGCGGGGTAGTACATCGAGACCATCAGCTGACGCGGACCGGAGGCGGGCACCCACGGGTCCGGACGGTTCCGGTCCACCAGGTGCAGGACCTCCTGCCCGACCGCGTACGGCCCGGTCGGGCGGGGGAGTTCGATCCGGGCGGCGGCCCGGTCGGCCGGGCCGGCGGCAGTGAAGACGGCAGTGTCGGCGGCTGCGGTGCCGGAGTTGACGGGCGGCGCGGCCAGGGCCGGCGCGGCGGCGGCGACGGACAGCGGAAGTGCGAGCAGCAGGGCCGCCGCGGCGGCGGTCGTACGGAGTCGGCTCATGCCAGCGACGGTAGGTCGCGGGCAAGGGAACTGACGTCCGCTCAGCGGCGTACTGATCCCTTCCGGGAAGGGCTGCCGGCGCCCCTTAGGGGTGGGCGTCGGCAGGGCGGGCGGGTGCCCGCCCGACGGCGGTCAACCGACGGGGGTCAACCGGCGGCGGCCGCCCGGAGGTCCTCCAGGAAGTCCGCGGCCGCACGGGCGTTGGGCACCGCGAGGGCCAGCGGGAGACCGGCCGAGTGGGTCCGGATCTCCAACTCGCCGAGACCGGACGCCCGGGCCGAGCGCACCTCGGCCCACCGGTGGGCCTCCGTCGCGGCGAGCGGGTGCGGTGGCCGGTGCACCAGCCCGCCGGCCGTCACCGTCAGCCGCCCCCGGACGAAGCGCACGCTCCCCTCGGTGCGCAGCGTCTCGTGCAGCGCGGCCCGGAGCCCGGGGGAGAGGCGCTCCTCCAACTCCCGGAACAACGCGCCCAGGCCGCGCAGGTGCGCCAGCTCCAGCGGCTCGTCCGCGCCCGCCGGCCATATTCGCCCGTGCTCGGGCACCCCGCGCGGCCCGCCCGGGGAGTACTCGGTGGCCTCCACGGCGCCCCAGGGCAGCGACCTCTCCCCGCCCTCGGCCGGGACCAGCACCAGCCCGCCCTCGTGGACCCGGACGGAGCGCAGCCCGGGCGCGGGGCGCAGCCGCTCGTACCCGCTCACCGCCACCACCGCGGCGGCGGCCAGCACGGGCGAGGGCCACCACCCGCCGAGTGCCACGCAGACCGCCACGGAGACGACCACCCCGCAGGAGTGCAGCCACACCCGCGCCGGCCAGGACAGCGGCCGGCACCTCCGGTGCACCCGCACCACCGGGCCGAGCCGACCGGCACCACCGCTCGTCCCGGTGGTGGTGCGGGAAGCGCCGGTCGCACCGGCCGAACCGGAAGCGCCGGCCGACCGCACGCGCGTCGGCGACCACGTCACCGCCATGGCGACCCCCTCTCACTCGGCGGAATCCCCCGTCGGAACCGCGACCGCCGGATCCCAGCATCAACCGCTCGTCGCCGCTGGCGACAGTGCCAATCGGCACCTTTTGGCCCGAATCGGCCCCGCCATCATCGCGCCCCGGCCGGGGCCGCCCACCGGCGGGGGTGCGAACAGGGCGGGCCCGCCCTCACCCCGCCGTCGCGAACCCGTTCTGCAGCCCGCGCAGCAGCGCCGTCCCCGCCGGATCGGCCGACCGGCGGGTGTTGACCAGCACCACCACGCCCACCTGCTTCTCCGGGTCGAAGGCGACGAAGGAGCGGAAGCCGCCCGTGCCCCCGTTGTGCCAGATCTGGAGGTGCCCGCCCTGCTGGGCGCGCAGCCGGTGCCCGAGCCAGCCCAGGTGCGTCCAGGCGAACGGGTTGACCCGGTGGCGGGTCTCCCGGGTGAGGGCGATCGCCGGCGACAGCGGGGCGTCCGGCTCGCGCGCGGCGGCCAGTTGGGCCCGCAGGAACACCGTCAGGTCGGCGGCGGTCGAGCGGAGCCCGCCCATGCCGGGCACGGCCGCGAAGGTCCAGGGCGGCACCGGCCGGCCGCCCGGCGTGTGACCGTGCGCCAGGCGCGCGGACCGTTCCCCGTCCGGCCGCACACCGGTGTCCGCCAGGCCCAGCGGCGCACCGACCTCGCGCGCCACCAACTCCTGGTACCCGAGGCCGGACCGCTGCGCGAGGGCCAGGCCGAGCAGGCCCGCGCCGAGGTTGGAGTAGCGGAATCCACGCCCGGGCGCGGACCGCAGTCGCGTCCGCGCGAGCCCGTCGAGCACCCGCTCGGCGGTGCAACCGGCGTACGGATCGGGCATGTTGGGGGACAGCAGCGACTGCAGCGCCATGCCCCGGGGCAGTCGGGGGAGCCCCGAGGTGTGGGTGGCGAGGTGCCGCAGGGTGATCGGTTCCCGGCCCTTGGCCGGGACGACGGCACGACCGCCCGAGGGCCCGGTGAGCACCTCGGCGAGCGGGTCGTCCAGCCGGACCGCACCGTCGAGGGCCAGCCGCGCGAGCACGAGCGAGGTGAACACCTTGGTGACGGAACCTATCTCGAACAGGGTGCGGGGCCCGGGCACGCCACCACCCGGACCGGTCCGCCCGGCGCCGCGGATCTCCACGTCACCGCCGGCCAGCCCGGCGACCACCGCGCCGACGTGGCGGCCCGCGAGCCGGTCGGCCGTCTGCTGCACGAGGCAGGCGAGTTCGTTCATGATCGCGAGCCTAGACACCCTCACCGGCCGGATCGTCCGCCCGGAAAACGATATCGACCCCCGCCGGTGCTCCCGCAGACGTACGCCCGCCGGTGCTCCCGCAGACGTACGCCCGGCAGTGGCCCGCACGCCGGCGACGTCCTCGACCGGCCGCGCCGCTCAGTCCTCCAGCGCCTCCCGCAGCCGGCCCGCGACCTCCGCCGCCCCCGCCTCGTCCGGATAGCGCCGCCGGGGCCAGAAGAACCCGCGCAGCCCGTCCTTCGGATTGCGCGGCACCACGTGGACGTGCAGGTGCGGCACCGACTGGCTGATCCGGTTGTTCGCCGCGACGAAGCTGCCCGCCGCGCCCAGCCCGCGCTCGACGGCCGTCGCCACCCGCTGCACCCGCAGGAAGAACGGTCCCACCTCCGCGGCCGGCAGGTCGGCCAGGGTCGGGTGGTGGGCGCGCGGCACGACCAGTACGTGCCCGGGGAACAGCGGCCGGCGGTCCAGGAAGGCCACCGCGGCCTCGTCGTCCAGCACCCGGTGCGCCGGCTCCTCGCCCGCCACCACCGCACAGAAGACGCAGTCCATCCGTCCATTCAAACCACCGGCGGCCGTCCCGGCACTCCCGCCAATCCCCGCGGATCCGGCTTCACCCGTCCGGCTCCCGCCCGGGTGCGGGCGCCCCGGCGCCGGGCGCACGGTGGCGCCGGGGGCAGGACGGCGGGCGCATCGAGCGTTCCGCGAGGAGGCCCCGCGAGGAGGTGGCCCGGATGTCGGGCACGTTCGAGGTCTATCAGGACGCCGGCGGCAAGTACCGGTTCCGGCTCAAGGCGGGCAACGGCGAGATCGTCGCCACCGGCCAGGGCTACGCCAGCAAGGACGCCGCCCACAAGGGCGTCGAGGCGGTCCGGCGGGCCGCCGACGGCGCGGCCGTGGAGGACCTTCCCAGGGCGGCCTGAGCGCGCGCCGCCCGGCGACCGGTCCGCCCCGGGGCCGGTCGCCGGGCGTCCCGCGCGGAGCGGGGTCCGTACGGAGCGGGGTCCGCGCGGCCCCGGAACCTCACTCGTACCGGTACAGCAGCGCCTCCCGCTCGTACTGCTCGATCATCTCCACGGTCAGCGACCCGTCCCGCAGGTGCGAGAGCGTGACCTCCGCCGAACTCGGCTGCGCGTCCTTGGCGAGCCAGTTCTCCGGCTTCCACGCCGAGGAGCGCAGGAAGGCCTTCGGGCAGTGCCCGTACACCTCCTCGACGGCGACCACGATCGCGCTGCGCGGCGGCTTGCCGACGGCGGTCAGCTGCCGCAGCAGCTCCGGGTCGGTCGAGACGCAGGCCCGCCCGTTGACCCGCAGCGTGGCGTCCCGGCCCGGGACGACGAAGAGCAGCCCGACCCGGCCGGTCTCCAGGATGTTGTGCAGGGTGTCCAGGCGCTTGTTGCCGGTGGCGTCCGGAATGGCCAGGGTGTACGGGTCGAGCACCGAGACCAGCCCGGCCGGCCCGCCGCGCGGGGAGACGTCGCAGCGTCCGGCGGCGTCGGTGCTGGCCACGAACACCAGCGGGGAGCAGGCGATCAGGCGCTGGGCGACCTCGTGCAGGCGGTCGACCTGCTTGCGGCGGGCCTGGTCGCCGGGCTGCTCGTAGATCTCCCGCAGCTGGGCGGGATCGCTGAGCGCGCCCGCGTGGAGGGCGTCGAACAGGCCGCCCGGCCGGTCCGGCGCGGAGGTTGACGAAACGGCAGATTCCGGTGTGGTCGTCATACCGGGAATGTAGCCGAGGCCGCTCGGCGCACCCCGCCCCCCGCACTGCCGCTGCCCTCCGTGAAATTCCGCCCTCACCCCTCCCCACCAGCGGTTCCACGCTCATAATGGGGGCCAGGGAGCACTGGGACAAGGCCCGCCGGGCAGCCGGAGGTGGTGGTCGTGATCGTCAGAATCTGGGCCGGGCAGGTCCTCGCCGATCGACTCGATGAGTTCTGCGCGCACCTGGCCGCCCAGGTGATCCCGGAACTCGGGCGGACCGACGGCTGCCTCGGCGGTGAGCTGCTGCGCTCGGTGTCCGAGGACCGGCACCGGGTGCTGGTGCTGAGCCGCTGGCGCGACGAGGAGGCCCTGCGCGGGTACGCGGGGCCGATGTGGCGGATCCGGCCGGTCTGGTCGGAGGGTGAGCTGAGCTACCTCGCCCACCCGCCGGAGGTCACCCACTTCTTGCAGATTGCCGCACCGGCCACGCTCTGAGCCGGGCTCTCACACCGACAGCGGCACCGAATGGATCTCGTCCGCCGGGTGCCCGGAGCGGTCGTGGACCCGCTGCACGGCTTCCTTGGACGGTGCGTCGGAGAGGCAGTACACCGTGCCCGATTCCGGGTCCGCCCAGGCCTGCTGGAAGTGGACGCCCTCCTCGCCCTGGATCGCCAGGTCGGCCGCGTGTGCCTGCTTGAGCTGCTCGGCCGTGATTCCGGCCATCCCGTGGTGGACGTCCATGAACTTCGCCATCGCCCTCGCCTCCGTAGCTTCGATGTGTCATCGGCAGGGCCCCGACTACCAGCCTCGCCCCGGCCGTCCGCCTGCGCCACCAGACCGCCGGGCCCGCGCCCGCGGACCGGATCGCGCGAGCGGCGGACGGCACCCCGCCGCGCATTCCCCGCACGCCCGTGAAACAGACCACAGGCACGGGGCCTCCCTGCCGTTGCGCCGACCGTGGCACAATGACGGCATCAAGCAGTGACGTTCAGCGCACTCCGGGGTCGGTGAAAATCCGAACCGGCGGTTACAGTCCGCGACCCGTCCGCAGCCAGCGGCCGGTTGACCAGGTGAAATTCCTGGACCGACGGTTAAAGTCCGGATGGGAGGCGTGCGCGGGCGGACGAAGAGCAGTACCCGTGGGTCCAGTGGCGGAGAACCGTCCTCCGGGCCCCGGTCAGGTGAACGACGGGAGCGGTGTCTCCCGTGCCGGGCGAGCGATCTCCCGGCGGCCTCGGCATCCCCGGCGACGGGTGGTGTCCCGGGTCCGTACGCCGGTGCCCGTCCGTGTCATCTCCCATGCCGCCCCGGAGTCCGCGCCCCAAGCGCGAGGAGAACCCGGGTGTTCACCGGCATCATCGAAGAGCTCGGCGAGGTCGTGTCGATCCAGGAGATCGGCGACTCCTCGCGGATCCGCCTGCGCGGCCCGGTGGTCTGTACGGGTGCCCGGCACGGCGACTCCATCGCGGTCAACGGCGTGTGCCTGACCGTCGTCGACGGCCCGGCGGAACTGGCCGCCGGAACCGGTGAGTTCAGCGCCGACGTGATGGCCGAGACGCTGCACCGCTCCAGTCTCGGCGAACTGGCGCCCGGCTCCCGGGTCAACCTGGAGCGCGCCATGGCGCTCGGCGACCGGCTGGGCGGTCACCTCGTCCAGGGCCATGTCGACGCCACCGGGCGGCTGTTGAGCCGCGAGCCCGGCGAGCGCGACGCGGCGGGCGACCTGCGCTGGGAGGTGCTGCGGTTCTCGCTGCCCGGGACCATCTCCCGCTACCTGGTGGAGAAGGGCTCGATCACGGTCGACGGCGTCAGCCTCACCGTGGTGGAGGCCGCGCAGGACAGCTTCACCGTCAGCCTCATCCCGGCCACCCTCGCGCTCACCACGCTCGGCGCCAAGGGCGTCGGGGAGAGCGTCAACCTGGAGGTGGACGTGCTGGCGAAGTACGTCGAGCGGCTCCTGGAGTCCCGCACCCTCCCGAACCTGCCGAACCTCTCCGGCCCGTCGGGCCTGTCCGACCCGTCCGAGCTGTCGTATCTGTCCAACCCGTCCGGCCGGCCGGTCGACGGAACCCCGGGGGAGTCCGAGTGAGCTGGCTCAGCGGCGAGGCGTTCACCGTCCTCGGCGAACACGTCAAGTGGGCCGACATGTTCGGCAACATCCTCGGCCTCGGCGGGCTCGCGCTCGGCTGGCGCCGCTCGGTCTGGAGCTGGCCGGTCCAGCTGCTGTCCGGCGCCGTGCTGATCGCGGCCTACTTCGGCGGCCACGTTCCCGGCCTGATCGGCAAGCAGCTGATCGTGATCGCCACCGCCGCCTGGGGCTGGGCGCAGTGGCGGCGGGGCCGCCGCGACAGCGGCACGATCGCCGTACGGTTCGCGAGTTGGCCCGAGCGGCTCGTGCTGGCGGCGGGCACCGCGGCCGGCACCGTCGCGCTCGCCCTGCTCTTCACGTCCTTCCCCAGCCTGTCCTGGAGCCCCTGGTCGGACGCCTACATCTTCGTCGGCACGCTGGCCGCGATGGTCGCCCAGGCCCGCGGCTGGGTGGAGTTCTGGTTCGCCTGGATCGCGGTCGACGCGGTCGGCGTGCCGTTCGCCTTCAACAGCGGCTACACCTTCTCCGGCCTCACCTACTCCGTCTACTTCGTCCTGGTGCTGCTCGGCCTGCGTTCCTGGTGGCTGAGCACCCGTGAGCCGCGCGCCAAGTCCGCCACCGTCCCGCAGGGAGCCACGGTATGACCGAGATGACCGAGAACCAGTCCAGCAACGGCGCCACCGGGTCCGGGCCCGAACTCGTCCTCGACCCGGTCGAGCGGGCGATCGCCGACATCGCCCTCGGCCGCGCCGTGATCGTGGTCGACGACGAGGACCGCGAGAACGAGGGCGACATCGTCTTCGCCGCGTCCGCCGCGACCCCCGAGCTGATGGCTTTCACCGTTCGCTACAGCTCCGGCGTGATCTGCGCCCCGATGACCGGCGAGGAGCTGGACCGCCTCAAGCTCCCGCCGATGACCCAGGTCAACGAGGACCGCAAGGGCACCGCGTACACCGTCTCGGTGGACGCCCGCGAGGGGGTCGACACCGGCATCTCCGCCGCCGACCGCGCCCGCACCGTACGGCTGCTCTCCTCGTCCGGCACCCAGCCCGGCGACCTCACCCGTCCCGGGCACGTCTTCCCGCTGCGCGCCGTCGAGGGCGGCGTGCTGGTCCGCCCCGGGCACACCGAGGCCGCCGTCGACCTGGCCCGGCTGGCCGGGCTGCCGCCGGCCGGCGCGATCGCCGAGGTGGTCAACGACGACGGCAGCATGGCCCGGCTGCCCGAGCTGGTCGCCTTCGCCCGCGAGCACGGCCTCGCGATCATCTCCATCGAGGACCTGATCGCCTACCGCCGCCGTACCGAGCTGCACGTCGACCGGGCCGCCGTCACCGCCCTGCCCACCGCGTACGGGGAGTTCACCGCCGTCGGCTACAGGGGCACCATCGACGGCGTCGAGCACCTCGCGCTGGTGGCCGGCGGTCTGGACGCGCAGGGCCGGCTGCCGGACGACGAGGACGTCCTGGTGCGGGTCCACTCCGAGTGCCTGACCGGTGACGTCTTCGGCTCGCTGCGCTGCGACTGCGGCCCGCAGCTGCAGGCCTCGCTGCAGCGGGTCGCCGCGGCCGGGCGCGGCGTGGTGCTGTACCTGCGCGGTCACGAGGGGCGGGGGATCGGCCTGGCCCACAAGCTGCGCGCGTACGAGCTGCAGGAGCGGGGGCGGGACACCGTCGACGCCAACCTGGACCTCGGCCTGCCCGCCGACGCCCGGGACTACAGCATCGCGGCCCAGATGCTGGTGGACCTCGGCGTCCGCTCGCTCACCCTGCTCACCAACAACCCGCAGAAGCTGACCGCGCTCACCGAGCACGGGCTCAAGGTCAAGGGGCGCGAAGCGGTCGAGATCGCGCCCGGCGAGCACAACCTGCGCTACCTGCGCACCAAGCGCGACCGGATGGGCCACGAGCTGCCCGGCCTCGATTCCTGACCCCGGCCCCGGGCCCTGACCACCCGCACCCGCACGACAGCCACCCGCACGACAGCCACCCGCACCCGCACGACAGACAGAACGGACGAAGAGACATGAGCGGCCACGGAGCCCCCGAGCTGACCATCGACGGCGCCGCCGACCTCAAGGTCGCCGTCGTCGCCGCCCAGTGGCACGACACGGTGATGAACGGCCTCCTGGACGGCGCCCACCGCGCGCTCAAGGAGCTGGGCGTCACCGAGCCGACCGTGCTGCGGGTGCCCGGCACCTTCGAGCTGCCGGTCGCCGCCAAGCGCCTCGCCGAGCGCGGCTACGACGCCGTGGTGGCCCTCGGCGTGGTGATCCGCGGTGGCACCCCGCACTTCGACTACGTCTGCCAGGCGGCCACCGCCGGCCTCACCCAGGTCAGCGTCGACACCGGCGTCCCGGTCGGCTTCGGTGTGCTGACCTGCGACAACGAGGAGCAGGCGATCGACCGCGCGGGCCTGCCCGGCTCCGCCGAGGACAAGGGCCACGAGGCCGTCACCGCCGCCGTCGCCACCGCCGCGGTCCTGCGCGCGGCGCTCTGACGACGAACCGCCCGGTCCCGGAGCACGGACGTCCACTGGACTGTCCACGCTCCGGGACCGTTTACCGTCCGTCCGCCCGCACGCCGTAAGGTGGCCCCATCATGGCTTCGAAGACATTCGAGGAGCTCTTCGCCGAGCTCCAGCAGAAGGCCGCCACCGGCGACCCCTCGTCCTCCCGTACCGCGCAGCTCGTCCAGCAGGGCGTCCATGCGATCGGCAAGAAGGTCGTCGAGGAGGCCGCCGAGGTCTGGATGGCCGCCGAGTTCCAGTCGGACGAGCAGACGGCGGAGGAGGTCTCGCAGCTCCTCTACCACGTTCAGGTGATGATGATCGCCCGCGGACTGACGCTCGACGACGTCTACAAGTACCTCTAGACACCCCGCTCCCCAGAGCACACCCATCCTCCCAACAGGTAAGGAAGCAACCTCCCATGCTGCGCATCGCCGTCCCCAACAAGGGTTCTCTCTCGGGTCCCGCGGCGGAGATGCTCCATGAGGCCGGCTACCGCCAGCGGAAGGACCCCAAGGAGCTCGTCCTCGTCGACCCGAACAACGAGGTGGAGTTCTTCTTCCTCCGCCCGCGGGACATCGCCGTCTACGTCGGCTCCGGCCGCCTCGACGTCGGCATCACCGGCCGCGACCTGCTGCTGGACTCGCACTCCAACGCGGAGGAGGTGCTCGCCCTCGGCTTCTCCGGGTCGACCTTCCGCTTCGCCCGCCCCGAGGGCGTGGACGTCGAGGACGTCAAGGGCCTGGAGGGCCTGCGGATCGCCACCTCCTACACCGGCCTGGTCGAGCAGCACCTCGCCGACCACGGCGTGAAGGCGACGGTCACCAAGCTGGACGGCGCGGTCGAGACCGCGGTGCAGCTGGGCGTCGCCGACGTGATCGCCGACGTGGTGGAGACCGGCACCAGCCTGCGCAACGCCGGCCTGGAGGTGTTCGGCGAGCCGATCCTGATCTCCGACGCCGTGGTGATCCGGCCCAAGGGCGCGGGCGAGGACACGCGGGTGGAGCAGTTCCTGCGCCGCCTCCAGGGTGTGCTGGTGGCCCGCCGCTACGTGCTGATGGACTACGACATCCGCGCCGAGAACGTCGGCTCCGCCGTCGCGCTCACCCCGGGCCTGGAGTCGCCGACCGTCTCCCCGCTGCACACCGAGGGCTGGGTCGCGGTGCGTTCGATGGTGCTCCGCAAGGAGGCCCAGCAGATCATGGACGACCTGTGGGGCATCGGCGCCCGGGCCATCCTGGTCACCAACATCCACGCCTGCCGCCTCTGACCCGGGGGCCCGCCGCCCTCGAACCGCGCGTCCGGGTGACCTGCCCGTCGGCCCGCGGGTAAAGAACGGTTCAATGGGGCGGGGACGCCGACCGCGTCCCCGCCCCTCGTGCTGCCGCAACCAGAACCACCCCGGAGACCCCACGTGTCCACGCCGCCCGTCCAGTTCCCCGTCACCTGGGCGCCGCGCCGCACCCGCGCCGTGCTGCTGCCGGTCTGCGTGCTGCTGGTGGCGCTGTTCTCCGCGATGGCCGTGCTGCTCCCGGAGAACTGGCAGCTCAACGACCGGATCATGATGATGGCCAGCGGCGTCCTGTTCGCCGGCGTCGGCCTGATGCTGGCCCGCCCCCGGGTGAGCGCCGACGCGGAGGGCGTGACGGTGGTCAACTTCGTCCGCCGCCGCCGGCTCGCCTGGGCCGAGATCGTCCGGGTCAACTTCCGCCAGGGCGACCCGTGGGCCACCCTCGACCTCGCCGACGGCACCTCGCTCGCCGCGGTCGGCATCCAGTCCGGCGTCGGCAAGGACCGGGCGATCGCGGACGCCCGTGCGCTGCGCGACCTGGTCGAGCAGCACGCCCGGGTCTGATTCCGGACCCGCCCCCACCAGGGGTTCTCCGTTCCCGGCGGGCCGAACAGGCTCCTTACCCCCATCCGGGTATGGTCTACGCTGGTAAAAGTAGGGCAAACTTCGCCCTGCCCGAAATCGAGTGCCCGAACCCGACCAGAGGAGTGACACTCCCCCTCGATGGACGATCCGTCCGGTAGTACCTGCGCCGCCTCGCTTCCCGACCCCGGAAGGCAGGCGGCACTGTGATCACCGCTTGGCTGCTGTTGCTCGCGGCCGTTCTCCTGATCCTCGCCAACGGCCTCTTCGTGGCCGCCGAGTTCGCCTTCGTGACCGTGGAGCGCGGGGAGGTCGACCGGTCCGCCGAGGCGGGCGACGCCAAGTCCCGCCGTGTCGCCGGGGCCCTGCGGCACCTCTCGTTCGAACTCTCCGGTGCCCAGCTCGGCATCACCGTCACCTCGCTGGTGGTCGGCATGCTCGCCGAGCCGGCGCTGTCCACCCTGCTCGCACCCGTGATGTCCGCCATCGGCGTGCCCGACTCGGCCGCCCGCGGCGTCTCCGTGATCGTCGGCATGGTGCTGGCCACCGTCGTGCAGATGGTGATCGGCGAGCTGGTGCCGAAGAACTGGGCGATCTCCCGCCCGCTCCAGGTGGCCCGCGCGGTCGCCGCCCCGCACATGGCCTTCTCCTTCGCCTGCCGCCCGCTGATCAGCTTCCTGAACGGCGCCGCCGACCGCACCGTCCGGGCCTTCGGCATCGAGCCGCAGGAGGAGCTGGCGCACGCCCGCACCCCGGACGAGCTGGTCTCGCTGGCCCGCCACTCGGCCAGGGCCGGCGCCATAGACGAGGAGTCGGCGACCCTGTTCGTCCGGACCCTGGGCCTGCGCGAGCTGACCGCGGAGTCCGTGATGACCCCGCGCGTCGACGTGGCCGCGCTCCAGCGCGACGCCACCGCCTCCGACGTCATCAACCTGACCCGGGCCACCGGCCTGTCCCGCTTCCCGGTCTACACCGACAGCCTGGACGAGGTCACCGGCACCGTCACGCTCAAGGACGCCCTGGCCGTCCCGGCCGCCCGGCGCGGCCTGGTGCGGGTCGGCGAGCTGGCCTCGCCGCCGCTGCTGGTGCCCGAGACGCTGCCCGCCGAGCGGCTGCTCGACCAGCTGCGCCGCCTCCAGCCGATGGCCATCGTGGTCGACGAGTACGGCGGCACCGCCGGCGTCGTCACCGTCGAGGACATCGTCGAGGAGATCGTCGGCGAGGTGCAGGACGAGCACGACCCGGACGACCACCCCGAGCTGCTCCCGCTGCCGCCGGTCAACGGCCTGCCGGTCTGGGAGGCCGACGGCCGCGCCCGGATCGACCAGCTGGAGCGGATCGGCCTGAACGCCCCGGACGGCCCGTACGAGACCCTGGCCGGTCTGGTCTCCGACCTGCTCGGCAAGCTCCCCGAGGTGGGCGAGCAGGCCGAGCTGCCCGGCTGGCGCTTCACCGTCACCGGTGTCGACCGCCACCGCACCACCGAGGTCCGGGTGGAGCGCACCACCGCGCCCGCGCAGTTCGACGAGGACCGGGAGGAGGGCCGATGACCGCCCTGCAACTGGCCGTCGCGCTGCTGCTCCTGCTCGGCAACGCCTTCTTCGTCGGCGCCGAGTTCGCCGTGGTGTCGGTGCGCCGCAGCCAGATCGAACCGCTCGCCGAGGCCGGGCACAAGCGCGCCCGCACCGTGCTGCACGCGCTGTCCAACGTCTCCGCGATGCTGGCCGCCGCCCAGCTCGGCATCACCGTCTGCTCGCTGGGCCTCGGCGCCCTCGCCGAGCCGACCATCGCCTCCCTGCTGGAGGGCCCGTTCCACGCGATCGGCGTCCCGTCCACGCTGATGCACCCGCTCTCGTACGGGATCTCGCTCGCCGTGGTGGTCTTCCTGCACATGGTGATGGGCGAGATGGTGCCGAAGAACATGGCCATGGCCGGCCCGGAGCGGGCCGCGCTCTGGCTCGGCCCGCCGCTGGACCGGCTGGCCCGCTGGCTCGCCCCGGTGATCCGGGTGCTGAACGCCCTCGCCAACGGCATCCTCAAGCTGTTCCGGGTGGACGCCAAGGACGAGGTCGAGTCGGTCTTCACCACCGAGCAGCTGATGTACCTGCTGGCGGACTCCCGGGACGCCGGGCTGCTCGACGAGGGCCGCCAGGAGCGCCTGGAGGACGCGCTGGAGCTGGGCCACCGCCCGGTCACCGAGGTGCTGCTCAAGCCCGAGCAGCTGGTCACCGTGGACACCAAGGCGACCGCCGCCGAGGTCGAGGAGCTGGCGCTGCGCACCGGCTTCTCGCGCTTCCCGGTCACCGACGGCGACCCGGCCGGCCACGGCTACCTCGGCTACATCCACCTCAAGGACGTCCTCGACGTGGAGGACGCCTCGGCGCCCGTCCCGGCCCGCCTGTGGCGGCCGATCACGGTGCTGCGCGGCAGCCTCCCGCTGGACGACGCCCTCGGCGCGATGCGCCGGGCCACCTGCCACCTGGCCGCCGTGCTGGACCAGGACGGGCGCACGCTCGGCGTGGTCATGCTGGAGGACGTGCTGGAGGAGCTGGTCGGCGAGGTGCACGACCCGGACCACCGCGCCACGGCCTGACGCCGGCCCGGCAGGTCCGGGCCCCGCTGACGGCGTGTTCGCTCCCGGCGATTTCGCCCAGAGCATGCAGCCGTTCCATGCCGGCCACCCTGGGAGCAGGGTGGTCGGCATGAGACTTCTCCTGCTGGGTGGAACCGAGTTCGTCGGACGGGTCGTCGCCGAAGAGGCGCTGGCCAGGGGATGGGAGGTGACGGCCCTCAACCGCGGCACGCGGCCGGCGCCCGAAGGCGTCCGGACACTGCTGGGCGACCGCACCGCCGAGGGCGGCCTCGCGGCGCTCGGCACCGGGGAGTGGGACGCCGTGGTGGACACCTGGTCCTGGGCCCCCGCGGCGGTGCGCGACAGCGCCCGCCTGCTGAACGGCCGGGTCGGCCACTACGTGTACGTCTCCAGCCGGTCGGTGTACGGCTACCCGCTGCGGGCCGGGGCCGGCGAGGCCGCGCCGGTGGTCGCCTCCTCCCCGGACCTCACCGGCGAGGTGCCCTACGCCGAGGCCAAGCGCGGCGCCGAACTGGCGCTGGAGGCGGAGTTCGGCGGGCGGGCGCTGCTGGCCCGGGCCGGGCTGATCCTCGGCCCGCACGAGAACATCGGCCGGCTGCCGTGGTGGCTCAACCGGATCGCCGAGGGCGGCCCGGTGCTCGCCCCGGGGCCGCGCGGGCTGGCCCTGCAGTACATCGACGTCCGCGACCTCGCGGCCTGGACCCTGGACGCCGCGGCGGCCCGCCTCGCCGGCCCGTACAACCTGGTCGGCCCGTCCGGCCACGCCACCATGGGCGAGCTGCTGGAGGCCTGCGTACGGGCCACCGGCTCGGACGCCGAGCTGTGCTGGACGGACCCGGAGCGGATCCTCGCGGCGGGCGTCGAGCCGTGGACCGAGCTGCCGATCTGGCTGGCGCCCGGCGAGCTGTACGACTTCCTGCACACCGGCTCTGTCGAGCGCGCGCTCGGCGCGGGGCTGCGCTGCCGCCCGGTCGCCGAGACCGTGGCGGACACCTGGGCCTGGCTGCGGTCGATCGGCGGCAGTGCGCCGCGGCGGTCCGACCGGGTCACGGTGGGGCTGGACCGGGAGCGGGAGGCGGCGCTCCTCAACGGCTGAACGGGTGGGCGGGCCGGTCCCCGGGCGGGCGGGTGCCGGCTTCCGCCCGCCGGTCGGCTCCGGCCGTCGCCCGCCGGTCAGCTCCGGCCGTCGATCAGCTCCCCGTACGCCTGGACCAGGTCCGGCAGCCGCAGGGTGGCCAGGTCCTCCCGGCCCGGCGGCTCGCGCAGCAGCGACAGCCGCAGGTCCCGGTAGGCGCAGGACTTCTCGTACAGGGTGCGGATGAACCGGCCGTTGCCCAGCTCGTCGATCCAGCCCTCGCGGACCACGTGGGTGCAGATGCTGGCCAGCTCCTCGGCGGCGTCCTCGTCCCAGCCGTCGCCGTCCCGGCCGGCCAGCGAGGCGCCGATCGCGGTCAGTTCGCTGGGGCGGTAGCTGGGGAAGTCGACCCGGGTGGTGAAACGGGAGTTGAGGCCGGGGTTGGTGGCGAGCAGCCGGTTCATGCCCTCGGGGTAGCCGGCCAGGATCACCACCAGCCGGTCGCGGTTGTCCTCGGCACGCTTGAGCAGTACCTGGAGCGCCTCGTCGCCGTACGCGTCGCCCTTGGTGTAGCCGGAGTTGGAGAGGCTGTACGCCTCGTCGATGAAGAGCACGCCGTCCAGCGCGGAGTCGATCAGCTCGTTCGCCTTCACGGCGGTCTGGCCGAGGAACTCGCCCACCAGGTCGGCGCGTTGGGCCTCCACCAGGTGGTCCCCTGAGAGCAGGCCGAGGGCGTGGAAGACCCGGCCGAGGATGCGGGCCACGGTGGTCTTCCCGGTGCCCGAGGGGCCGGAGAAGACGAAGTGGCGCTTCGGCGGCTGGACGGGCAGGCCCTGCTCGGCCCGCAGCCGGGACATTCTCAACTGCGCGGACAGCGCCCGCACCTGGCGCTTGACCGGCTCCAGGCCGACCATCAGCGAGAGTTCGGCCAGGGCCGCGTCCAGCTCCCGCTCGTCGCCGGCGGACCGGGGCTCGGGCACGGCGGCGGTCCGGGGCTGCGCCCGGCCGAGGGCGGGCAGCGGCGGGGGTGCGGCGGAGGCCGGCGGGGCGCCGGAGCCGGAGCGTTCCCCGGCGGCCTGCGCGGCGCCGTCGGCCGCACCGCCGTCCAGCAGGGCGCCGCCGGCGGTCAGGGCGCCGTCCGCCGGGGGCACGTCCACCAGCCCGGCGTCCACCAGCCCGGCGTCCACCGAGGGCCCGCCGCCCGACGGGAAGCCGCCGGACAGGGCGCCGGTCGACACCCCGTCGCCGGAGACGGTCGGCCCGCTCGGCCCGCCCGCGTCCCCGAACTCCTCGCCGTACCCGGGTAATCCCGCGTAACCGGCCTCGTCCGGGTACTCGGCGTCGAAGCCGGGAGCACCCGGTAGGGCGGCGTCGGCCGCTCCCCGGCGCCCGCCGGCCGGCAGTCCGTCCGCGAGTCCGTCCGCGAATCCGTCCGTGAGTCCGTCCGCGAGCGCGTCGTCGGCCGCGATGGCCGTCAGCCGGGTCGCGGTGTCCATGAACGCCGGGTCCGCCCGGTGCACCGCCCGGTAGAGCGGCAGCGCCGCGGCGCTGCGTCCGGCGCCCTCGTACGCCCGGGCCAGCCAGTACCGCAGCTCTTTGCGCTGGGGCTGTTCGGAGCGGCAGCGGGCCAGCGAGACGGCCAGCGGCGCCTGCGCCTGGGCGCACATGTCGAGGCGCACCCGCGCCATGCCGGCGAACAGTCCGGCCTCGATGCCGAGCAGCGGGTCGTCCAGCAGGCGGTCGGTGTCCCTGATCAGTTGCTCCCAATCCTTGAGCAGGTAGGACCGGCAGGCGTACAGGAAGCGGGCGCAGGGGTCCTCGCCGGGCGCCGGGCACTGTTCCAGCGCCCGGTCCAGCTCGGCCAGGTGGCGGCCGTCCAGCCAGTGCGAGGCGTGCGCCAGCGCGAGGTCGCGGGCGTCCTCCAGTACCGGCTGCACCCACCAGCCCAGCCAGTACCAGGAACTGAGCGGCCGTCGGTGCAGCCGCCGCTGTTCGCCGAACCGTTTCTGGTGGCGGTACATGGCCAGCAGCGCGGCCGAGGTGTCGCTGCGCAGCGCGTGCAGTCCGAGCCAGGCGTCGGCCATGCCCGGGTCCAGTCGGACGGCGGCCCGGAACTCCTCCTCGGCCCGGGTGTACGCACCGGCCGTGTAGGCGTCCATGGCGCGCAGCCAGGCGCGGTCGGCGAGCCGGTCGGGCCCGCCCGCCGTGCTGTCGGAACTGTCCACCGTCGTCACTCACGCCCCCCGCGGTGCGGCCCGGGGCTCGGCCGGCGGGTTGCCTGCGCCTAGCCTGGCCGGTGGTCGTCGACCCCCTTGCGGCGCATCTGCGCCTGCCAGGAATCGTACCGGCGCGGCGCTGATCCGGAAGGGTGCCGAACGGGGTCAAATGCGATCGCGCGAGCGGCCGTTGAGCGGCCGGGCGAAGAAACGGGCTGCCGGGGAGCGAGTTTCGGAAGGGGACCGGACGGCGTCCCCGGCTCACGGGGGAACAAGCCGGGGGCGCCGGGTCCGAGGCAACCGGAAGCTTTCGTTCCGGCGGCTGAGGAGAACCTAGATCCTGGCGATGTCGCAGGTCAAGGCGATGGTTGAAGTTTCACCGACGGTGCCCGGGGCGATCCGGCCGGTCACCCCGTCGACCCGCGTCGCGGCGTACGGACGGCTCGGATCGGCGGCGAAATGCGCCGATTCGGCCCGGGCCCAGCCCGCCCAGAACTCGGCCAGTTCCGGACCGTCCCGCTCCTCCCCGCGCCGCCGGGCCGAAGCGGCGTCCAGCTCCATCCAGATCACCCGGGCCAGCCACGGCCGCACCGCCCGCCGGCCCGCGCCGACCCCCTCGACCAGCACCACCGGGGCGGCCGGCACCGCGGCCGTGCCGGCGAAGCGGCGCAGCGTCCAGTCGTACACCCGGTACTCGGCGTCCCGCCCGGCCGCCAGCGGCTCCAGCACCTGCCCGCGCAGCCGTCCGGTCCACCCGAACGGCTCGCGGTGGGTGGCCAGGTCGTCGAGGTGGACCACCGGGGCCCCGCCGAGCGCCGCCGCCAGCCGGCCGGCGAAGGTGGTCTTGCCGGACCCCGCGTGCCCGTCCACCGCGACCAGCCGCACCGGCCCGCAGGAGGGCGGCAGTGCGCGCAGCTCCGCCGCGAGCGCGGCCGGCAGGTCGTCCGGAGCGGGCCGGAGCGGGGGCGGGAAGGGTTCGGATGCAGCCACAACGTCAACCCTACGGTGCCGTAGCCCGCCACTGCGGACAGTTCATCTGTGCAGGTCGTGACGGCAGCGCGGGTTTCGGGCATACTCGCCTTCGCCACGACTGTGAACGGCCGTTCACCGCAACCCGGTGCCGGTCGGTCCGACAAGCCGCACCCCGCCGGGTCAGCCGACACCTCGGTCCGGCGCCCGATCGAGGAGGCGACCACCGCCATGACCCCCTCCCCTGTGAAAGCCGTGGAGCGCCAGCTGCCGAGCGAGGAGGCCCGCGAGCTGCTGAGCCTCACCCGTGACCTGGTCCAGCGCGAGCTCCAGCCGCGTGCGGCGGAGGACGAGGCCGCCGACCGCTTCCCGCGCGACGTCTTCCGCACCCTCGGCGAGGCCGGCCTGCTCTCCCTCCCGTACGACGAGAAGTACGGCGGCGGCGAACAGCCCTACGAGGTGTACCTGCAGGTGCTGGAGGAGCTCGCGGCCGGCTGGCTGGCCATCGGCCTCGGCGTCAGCGTGCACACCCTCTCCTGCCACGCGCTGGCCACCTTCGGCACCGACGAGCAGCGCGACGCGTGGCTGCCCGCCATGCTCTCCGGCGAGCAGCTCGGCGCCTACTGCCTCTCCGAGCCGCAGTCCGGCTCGGACGCGGCCGCGCTGCGCACCCGCGCCGACCTCGACGGCGAGGCGTACGTGGTGAACGGCACCAAGGCCTGGATCACCCACGGCGGCCAGGCCGACTTCTACAGCGCCCTGGTGCGCACCGGCGTCGACGGACCCAAGGGCATCAGCTGCCTGCTGGTCCCCGGCACCCAGCAGGGCCTGTCCGCGGCCCCGCCGGAGCACAAGATGGGCATGCGCTCCTCGCCGACCGCGCAGCTGCACTTCGACGGCGCGCGCGTCCCGCGCGAGCGGCTGATCGGCGAGGAGGGGCAGGGCTTCCAGATCGCGCTCGCCGCGCTGGACTCCGGCCGCCTCGGCATCGCCGCCTGCGCGATAGGCGTGGCCCAGGCCGCGCTCGACCTCGCGGTCGACTACGCCCGCACCCGGCGCCAGTTCGGCCGCCCGATCGCCGAGTTCCAGGGCCTGTCCTTCATGCTCGCCGACATGGCCACCCAGATCGAGGCCGGGCGTTCGCTCTACCTGTCCGCCGCCCGGCTGCGGGACGCCGGCCGGCCGTTCTCCAAGGAGGCGGCGATGGCGAAACTGTTCTGCACCGACGCGGTGATGCGGGTGACCACCGACGCCGTCCAGGTGCTCGGCGGCTACGGCTACACCCAGGACTTCCCGGCCGAGCGCTACATGCGCGAGGCCAAGGTGCTGCAGATCGTCGAGGGCACCAACCAGATCCAGCGCCTGGTGATCGGCCGCCACCTCACCAAGGGCTGACGCCCGGGGGCCGTCCGGCGGGGGAGCCGCCGGACCGCCCCGATCCCCCCGTACGGCCTCCGGCCGTCACTCCAGGGTGCGGAGTGGCGGCCGGAGGCGTTCCCGGCGGAGCGTCAGCTCGCCTTGGCGGTGCGGCCGGTCAGCGCCGGACGACGGCGGCGCTGCTCCGGGATGGCGGCCCGCAGCGCCGCGACGGCCGGGACGGCGGGCGCCACCGGGGCGGCCTCGGGGACCGCGGCGAGCCGTACCGGGCAGTGCGCGACGGCGTGCGAGAACGGCTGGGTGCGCCAGTCCAGCCCGCTCGGAAGCTTGAACAGCGCGTCGAAGCCGGCCGGTTCGGCGTCCTCCTGGGCCTCGACCTCGACCAGGTCGTCCGTCGGCGTGCCCGAACCCGGGCAGATCGCGGGGGAGAAGGGGTTCCAGGCGGTCGGCAGCAGCGCGTGTTGCGGCAGCCGCTCCTCGTCCGCCACCAGGGCGATCGGGCGGCGGCACTCGGGGCAGTCGACCCGGAAGATGTCCCAGGTCTCCGCCTCGCCGGGGTCGGTGCCCGGCAGGTGGCCGACCGCGAGGTCCTCGCGGTCGGCCATATCGTCGGTCTCGTCGGAGCCCAGCACACGCTGGTCGGTAGCAGGCATGAGGATCCCCCTAGGATCGGGCCCGGCGTGGTCGTCCAGGGCCACAACCAGCACTTCCCTGTGATCCGGACTCATAATCCTGCGGTCCCGTGCACCGTGATGCACCGGGTGTGTCCTTGGCCACACCGGATGCCACATTCGCCCGGCATGTGCCCGCCCGGCACCTGCGAACCCGTCCTGTGCCACCGCGTGCGCCCCCCGTGCTCCCGACCGGGTAGGTTTGCGCACTGTGGAGGATCTCGACCAACGCATCGTCCAGCTGCTCCTCGAAGACGGCCGGATGAGCTACACGGACCTGGGCAAGGCCACCGGCCTGTCCACCTCGGCGGTGCACCAGCGGGTGCGCCGCCTCGAACAGCGCGGGGTGATCCGCGGCTACACCGCGATCATCGACCCCGACTCCGTCGACCTGGCGCTGACCGCGTTCATCTCGGTCAAACCCTTCGACCCGAGCGCCCCGGACGACACCCCCGAGCGGCTGGCCGGCCTGCCCGAGATCGAGGCCTGCCACAGCGTCGCCGGCGACGAGAACTACATCCTCAAGGTCCGCGTCGGCGCCCCCGGCGACCTGGAGGACCTGCTCGCGCGCATCCGCAGCGCCGCCGGTGTCTCCACCCGCACCACCGTCGTCCTGTCCACCCCGTACGAGGCACGCCCCCCGAAGCTCTGACCGCGAACCGGCGGGGTGCAGACTTGGCGGCATGACCGAACGCACCTCCCGGACCGTCCTGCTGCGCGGCGGCGCCGTCTACAGCCCCGCCGACCCCTTCGCCACCGCGATGCTCGTGGAAGGCGGGCACGTCGCCTGGGTCGGCAGCGACGGCGCCGCCGAGGCGTACGCCGCGACCGTCGACGAGATCGTCGAGCTGGACGGCGCCCTGGTCACCCCCGCCTTCGTGGACGCCCACGTGCACGCCACCGCCACCGGCCTGGCGCTCACCGGCCTCGACCTCACCGGCAGCCCCTCGCTGGCCGCCGCCCTGGCCGCCGTCACCGCCTTCGTCGACGCCCGGCCCGAGCCCGGCGGGGTGCTGATCGGCCACGGCTGGGACGAGACCGGCTGGCCCGAGGGCCGCCCGCCCACGCTCGCCGAACTCGACGCCGCCGCCCGTGGCGCCGCGCTCTACCTCTCCCGCACCGACGTGCACTCCGCGCTCGCCACCACCGCGCTGCGCACCCTCACCGAGGGCCTGGCCGAGGCGCCCGGGTTCGACCCCGAGGGCCCGCTCACCAAGAACGCCCACCACGCCGTGCGGCAGACCGCGCTGGCCCGCCTCACCCCCGAGCAGCGCCGCCGGGCCCAGCGCGCCACCCTGGCCCGCGCCGCCGAACTCGGCATCGGCGCCCTGCACGAGTGCGCCGGCCCGGAGATCTCCTCGGAGGCCGACCTGGCCGCCCTGCTGGCCCTGGCCGCCGAGGGCGAGGGGCCCGAAGTCTTCGGCTACTGGGGCGAGTTGGGCGGTGTCGAGACCGCTCGCAGGCTCGGTGCGGTGGGCGCCGGAGGCGACCTCTTCGTGGACGGCGCGCTCGGCTCGCACACCGCCTGCCTGCACGCCCCGTATGACGACGCGGAGCACACCGGCACCGCCTACCTGACCGCCGAGCAGGTCGCCGACCACGTCGCCGCCTGCACCGAGGCCGGGATCCAGGCCGGGTTCCACGCCATCGGCGACGCGGCGATCACGGCGGTCCTCGACGGCGTCCGGGAGGCCGGTGCCCGGGTCGGCGCCGCCCGGGTCAAGGCCCTGCGCCACCGCGTCGAGCACGCCGAGGCCCTGGACGACAAGGCCGTCGCCGCCTTCGCCGAACTCGGCCTGACCGCCTCCGTCCAGCCCGCCTTCGACGCCGCCTGGGGCGGCCCGGAGGGCATGTACGTGCAGCGCCTGGGCGCCGAGCGGGCGGCCGCCCTCAACCCCTTCGCCGCGCTGCTGCGGGCCGGTGTCCCGCTGGCCTTCGGCTCGGACGCCCCGGTCACCCCGCTCGACCCCTGGGGCACCGTCCGCGCGGCCGCCTTCCACCGGACCCCGGAGCACCGGATCTCGGTCCGCGCGGCCTTCACCGCCCACACCCGCGGCGGCTGGCGCGCGATCGGCCGCGACCAGGACGGCGTGCTCGTCCCCGGCGCCGTCGCCAGCTACGCGATCTGGGCGGCCGGCGAGCTGGTCGTCCAGGCCCCCGACTCCCGGGTGGCGGGCTGGTCCACCGACCCGCGCTCCGGCACCCCCGGGCTGCCCGACCTCACCCCGGGCCACCCGCTGCCGACCTGCCTGCGCACCGTGGTCCGCGGCCGCACGGTGCACCAGCGGTAAACCCCGTGGAACGTCGGGCGGGCACCGCCTAGGTTGAGCGGCATGATCGAACCGGTGCCCGCCGACTTCACCGTCCCGCGCGAGCTGCTCGCCCCGGAGTTCCGACTGGAGCCCCTGGGCGAGCGGCACAACGCCTCCGACCACGCCGCCTGGACGAGCAGCATCGACCACATCCGCGCCACCCCCGGCTGGGCCGGCCGCGGCTGGCCGCCCGCCGACGGAATGCCCCCGGAGCGCAACCTCGACGACCTGCGCCGCCACGCCGCCGACTTCGAGGCCCGCACCGGCTTCACCTACACCGTCCTGGAGCCGGACCGCGACGAGGTGATCGGCTGCGTCTACATCTACCCGGACCGCGAGGACCCCTCGGTGGTCTCGGTCAGCTCCTGGGTCCGGGCCGACCGCGCCCACCTGGACGAGCCGCTGCACCGCGCCGTCTCCGACTGGCTCACCGGGCACTGGCCGTTGCGGGATTTCCGCTACGCCCCGCGCTGACCCCGCCGTCACCCTCACCTCACGGGCCACCGACGTTCCGGGGTACCTTCTTCGCACAGCGTCCGAACAGCAAGCCCCAGGAAGATGGTGCGCCGGTGGCCACTCCCGTCACCCAGGAACGGCCCGAGGCCGTACCCGAGCCGCAGGAGCCGGCGCCCCGACCGAGCCGCGGAGCCCGCGCGCTCGCCAGGATCCGCGCCGGGCTCCCCCGCACCGGCCTCGCCGTCCTGGCCGGCCTGCTGCTGGCCCTCGCCTTCCCGCCGTACGACCTGTGGCCGCTGTCGCTGCTCGGCGTCGCCGCGCTCTCGCCGCTGACCCGGGGCCGCACCTTCCGCCAGGGCCTGTGGACCGGCTTCGCGTTCGGCCTGCCGTTCTTCCTGATGCTGCTCAGCTGGCTGCGGGTGGTCGGCTGGGACGCCACGATCGGCCTGTCCGTCGTGGAGGCGCTGTTCCTGGCCCTGCTGGGCGGCGCCCTGGCCGTCACCTCCCGGCTGCCGGGGTGGCCGCTCTGGGCGGCCTGCCTGTGGGTCACCCAGGAGTGGGCCCGCGACCGGCTGCCGCTCGGCGGCTTCCCCTGGGGCCGGCTCGCCTTCGCCAACACCGCCAGCCCGTTCACCCCGCTGGCCGCGCTGGGCGGCGCACCGCTGGTGACCTTCGCGGTCGCCCTCTGCGGCGCCCTGCTGGGCTGGGCCGCGCTGCGGGTGCGCGGGCCCGGCAGGGCCCCGAGGGCGGCCGCGCTGGCGGCGCTCGGCGCGGTGGCCGCGCTGCTGGCCGGCTACCTCGTCCCGGTGCCCACGGTCGCCGACGACACCGTCAAGGTCGCCATCGTCCAGGGCAACGTGCCCAACCCGGGCATGGACTTCCTGGGCCGCCCGATGATGGTCCTCAACAACCACGCCTCGGCCACCGAGCGGCTCGCCGCCGACATCAGGGCCGGCAAGGTCGAGCGCCCCGACATCGTGATCTGGCCGGAGAACTCCTCCGACCTCGACCCGTTCAGCGATCCGCTGGCCCGCCAGCGGATCGACCAGGCGGTCAAGGCGGTCGGGGTGCCGACCCTGGTCGGCACCCTGGTGGACGGCCCGGACGCGCAGCACGTCCAGAACGAGGGCATCGTCTGGGACCCGGTCACCGGCCCCGGCGCTTCCTACACCAAGCAGCACCCCGTCCCGTTCGGCGAGTACGTGCCCTTCCGCGCCCAGCTGATGACGGTGATCACCCGCCTCCAGCGGGTCGCCCGGGACTTCTACCCCGGCGACCACAACGGCGTGATGCAGCTCGGCCCGGCCAGGATCGGCGACGTGATCTGCTTCGAGGTCGCGTACGACGAGATCGTCCGCGACACCGTGGACAGCGGCGCCCGGGTCCTGGTCGTCCAGACCAACAACGCGACCTACGCGAAGACCGGGCAGCCCGAGCAGCAGCTGGCGATGAGCCGGCTGCGGGCCGTCGAGCACGGCCGGGCGGTGCTGATCGCCGCCACCAGCGGCATCAGCGCGGTGATCGCCCCGGACGGCAGCGTCCAGCAGCGCACCGAGGAGCTCACCGCGGCCGAGCTGTCGGCGACCGTCCCGCTGCGCGACGGCACCACCGTCGCCGACCGGGTCGGCGCCGCCCCGGAGTGGACGCTGGCCGTCGGCGGCCTGCTGGCCTGCGGCGCGGCCCTGCTGGTCGGACGGCGCCGGAAGGCGTAGGGCGCGGCACCCGAGCCCGGCCGCCGGAACACCGGCGGCGCGGGAGTCGTTGGAGCAGGTGGTGCCGTAGCCGGCCCGGACCTCCCGTGCGGCGCGCAGAGCACCGCTTGGAGTGGATTCGTACCGTGACCCAGCAAGCTACCCCCACCCGTCCGGCCCCGCGCAGCAGGCTCCGCCGGGTGCTGCCGCTGCTGATCACCGCCTGGCTGGTGCTGGAGATCTGGCTGCTGGTCCAGGTCGGCTCCTGGCTGGGCGGCTTCACCGTCGTGCTGCTGCTCGTCGCGGGCGCCCTGATCGGCGGCTCGCTGATCAAGCGGGCCGGGCTGAAGGCGCTGTCGGCGGCGATCGAGCAGAGCAAGAACCCGCAGTCCCAGCAGCCGCAGACCGGCACCAGCATGACCGTGCTGGGCGGCCTGCTGCTGATCGTCCCCGGCTTCCTGTCCGACCTGCTGGCCCTGACCCTGCTCCTCCCGCCCACCCGGGCCCTGTGGCGGGTGCTGGGCCGCCGGGTCGCGGACAAGGCGCTGCGCAGCGCCTCCGTGGCCGGCGCCGACCCGTTCGCGGACGCGATGCGGCTGCAGGAGCAGCTGCGCATCCACCGCCCGGACGGCAAGGTGATCCAGGGCGAGGTCGTGGACCCGGAGGCCGGCCCACAGGGCCCGGACACCACCTACCGCCCGCCGATCGCCGGCTGACCCGCCCGTTCCGACGGGAGCCCCCGGGGGCGCGGAGAACCCGCCCCCGGGGGCTCCTCGCGCGCACGGCACGGTCCAGCGGACGGTGCGGGGAAGGCGGGCGCGGCGCCGGACAACGCGAAAGGGACCCTGGTGACCAGGGTCCCTTTTCGCGTCCTCCCGCTCGGGGCGGGAGCGAGGTGTCAGGCGCTCTTACGGGTGTCTCGCGGGTGCACCGCGAGGTTCATCCCACCGGAGCGGAGCACGGCCAGCCGTTCGGCCAGCACCTCCTCCAACTCCTCGCGCGTCCGGCGCTCCATCAGCATGTCCCAATGGGTGCGCGTCGGCTTGATCTTCTTCTCCTCCGGCTCGTCGCCGTCGAGAAGTGCTGCCTCCTGGCCACAGAAGCGGCATTCCCAGGTCGCGGGGATCTCCGCCTCGACCGAGAAAGGAACCTCGAAACGGTGTCCGTTCTGACATGCGTACTCGACGGTCTGGCGGGGAGCCAGATCGATACCACGGTCGGTCTCGTAGCTAGTGGCCCCGAGTCGCGTGCCGCGGAGAGCTCGCTCGCTCATGAATCGTGCCTCCCGGGCTTATGGCCCACAGGACTAGTGGTCGCTGTTCTTCGTCGTTCGGTCAACGCTCGGCTTCCGACGAAGATTCCCGTCCCGGGACATGCGTCGTCTTGTAGTGCCGCCCCTGTTTGTACCCACCCGCGCCCGATTTGTCACATCTGGCCGGTGATATCACCCCAGGTGTCACCTATTTCACATCTGGTGATCGTGCGGACTTTCTGTGACGAGCGTACCGGGAGGGGATTCGGCGCCGGGCGCCGACCCCTGCCGGGAGCCGGGAACCGGCCGGGGGAGGCGGCCCGGCCGGGCCGTCAGGAGATCGGCCGTGAACGGATCATCGGCTCGCCCTTGGCCAGGTCGACCGGACGGGCCGGATCGGCCGCGGGTACCACCGGCGGGCGATCCGGGCGGGGCGGCTCGGCGGCGGCCGCCTCGGTGCGGGTGTCCCGGTGCGGCAACAGGGCGATCACCGCGTCCCGCAGCGCGGCCGGGGCCTCGTCGTCCAGCGGATCGACGGTGGCGGGCACCTGGAGCCGGAGCGGGGCGCCGTTGCCGATCCGGGCGTAGCCGCGCCCGATCGGGGCGTGGGCGGCGGGCACGATGTCCAGCGGCGCGCCGAGCGCTTCGCGCCCCTCGTCCGGGCCGGCCGGGCCGAGCACGACACGGGCCCGGGTGGTGGCGCGGACGGTGGCGGTGATCCGGTCCCGGGCCTCCAGGTCGTCGGCGACCACCACGGTGACCCGGGCGGCCCGGCCGTGCCGCAGCGGGAGCTCCAGGAGGTCCTGCGGGTCGGGGCGGCCCTCGGCCCGGGCGAGCTCGCTCAGCTCGGTCGGGTGGTCCAGCAGCAGCCACAGCGGCCGGGTGACGTCCTCGGGCGGGGCGGTTCCGGCGTGCCGGGCGGCGTTGAGCGCGGCGAGCCTGCGCTCGGTCTCGCCGACGGCCCAGTCCAGGGCGGCCAGCGCGCCGTGCAGGCTGGTCTCCACGGTGTGCACGCCGGGCCGGTTCACCAGGCAGGCGTGCTCGCCGGTGCCCGCACCGTCGACCACCACCAGGTCGCCGTACGGGAGGGCCTGGAGCGCCACCGAGCGCAGCAGGCTGGAGGTGCCGTAGCCGGTGACGCCGAGCACCAGCAGGTGCGGCTCGGCGGAACGCGGGCCGGTGCGCCAGACCACCGGCGGCTGCTGGACGGTGGTGCCGCCCCGGACGACCGGGATGGTCCGGGCGGTGCCGTCCTCGTCGGTGAAGCCCAGCACGATCTCGCCGGGGGCCGCCACGAAGCGCTGGGCGGCGATGTCGGCGGCCAGCGGGGCGAGGGCGGTGATCCGCAGCCGGTTGGACTCCTCGTCCCAGTCGAAGCGGTACTCGCGGGCCCGGCCGGCCTTGCCCTGGACGACCTGCTCGATCCGGGCCCGGGCGGCGGGCTCGGTGTCGGTGAAGTAGGCGGGGTAGGTCATCTCCAGCCGGGAGAGCCGGCCCTCGCCGTCGAAGTCCCACGCGCTGAAGGCGTTCTTGTGGCTGCCCTCGAAGTGGTACAGCGGGTTGGCGTCCTCGGGTCCGCACAGGTACGGGGTGAGCGCCGCGTAGAGGGCCGCGAGCTTGACGTCGGCGACGTCCGGGGCGGGCGGTGCGGGCGCCGCCCTGGGGGTCCGGCCGGCCCAGGCGGCGCTGGCCATCAGGGTGATCAGGGCGAACAGCAGGCCGTGCGGCAGCAGGTAGACGCCGATCAGCAGGGCGGCGGTCAGGAACAGCGTCGGCCCGCGGCGGTCCTTGGGGGTGGCCTGCCAGCGGGACTTGGCCCAGTCCGCGTGGTGGCGCAGGCCGCGGCCGATCACGGAGAGCGGGGCGAACATGTCGGAGGCGTGGTCCCCGGCGGTCCGGGCGATCGCGCGGCCCTTGGTGAGGTGGCGGTGGAGCGGCATTCCTTGACTCCCCAAACGGTGGGACGGGTGGGGTGGCGCGGGTGGGCAACGACGGGGCCCGGGGCGGTGGGATCCGCGCCCGGGCCGGTACGGAGGAGATCTGGACGCGGTCAGAACTTGATGCCGCTGAGCAGGCTGGCGAGGCTCGCGCCGCCCGCGGTGATGCTCGGTGCGATCGAGGAGCCCGCGATGTAGAAGCCGAAGAGGGCGCAGACGATGGCGTGGGAGACCTTTAGTCCGTCCCGGCGGAAGAAGAGAAAGGCGATGGTGCCGAACAGGACGATGCCGGAAATCGAGAGGATCACGTTCCGCTCCTCAGGAAGGGGGGACAAGCGGGGGTGTTACGGAAAGTGCACCAATCGTGACAAAAAGTAATAGATGATGGAACGGTGCAAATGGGTGGTTCTGCCGTCCAATACCGTTCCGGTGACCGGGTGGCGGTATGCGACCCGGCCGGGGTGGGGCCGGGTGCCGAGGGGATTCGATGTGCCGAGGCATTCCCGGGCGGAGGGCGGGAAGTTTCCGGGGGGTCCGGGAAGTTCGCTCGAATGGCTGCGCAACGCGCGCGGCCGTGTGTCGTGGCGGGCGCGGGCCGTCATCCGGATTCCGGACACCCGCTGGCCCGTTCCGGCGCCGGCCGCTACCGTGCCCTGGGCGCAGCCCCGAGACCGCCCGACGACCCGACCGGAAAGGCCGCCCGCCATGACCGACGCCGCCAGCCAGCAGCCCGCCGACGCCCCCGACGCCGAGGTGATCGCGCTCGCCGGGAAGCTCTTCGACGCCGCCCGGGCCGGGGAGACCGAGACCCTGTCCGCCTACCTGGACGCCGGTGCCCCGGCCGACCTCACCAACGGCCGCGGCGACACCCTGGTGATGCTCGCCGCCTACCACGGCCACGCCGCGACGGTGGCGGAGCTGCTCCGGTACGGCGCCGACCCGAACCGCGCCAACGACCACGGACAGACCCCGCTGGCCGGGGCCGTCTTCAAGGGCGCCACGGACGTGCTCGACGTCCTGCTGGCCGGCGGCGCCGACCCGCAGGCAGGCGCCCCGAGCGCCGTGGACACCGCCCGGATGTTCGGCAAGGACGACCTGGTCGCCCGGTTCGAGGCCCGCTGAGCGGGGATCGTAGGCTTTTCGGCATGAGCACCAGCACCGCCCGGGACACCGGCACCGTCGAGTTCCGCATCACCGGCTACGCCCACCCCGACGCCCAGGCCCTGTCGGCCGAGGTGCAGCAGGAGTACGTGCGCCGCTACGGCGACCCGGACGAGACCGTCATGCGCCCCGAGGACTTCGAGGCGCCGGCCGGCCTGTTCATGATCGCCTACCTGGACGGCCGTCCGGTCGCCTGCGGCGGCTGGCGGGCCAAGCAGGCTGGCCCGGACGGCCTGCGCGACGGCGACGCGGAGCTGAAGCGGATGTTCGTGATCCCCGCGGCCCGCGGCCGCGGCCTGGCCCGCGCGGTGCTGGACCGCCTGGAGCGGACCGCGATCGAGGCCGGGCGGACCCGCTTCATCCTGGAGACCGGCACCGAGCAGCCCGAGGCCGTCGCGCTGTACCGGTCCGAGGGCTACGACGCGATCCGGAAGTTCGGCATCTACAAGGAGCACGCGCAGAGCATCTGCCTCGGCAAGGAGCTGGCCGCGGCGGTCTGAGCGACCGCTGCGCGGGGAAGGCTCCCGTCGGCCCGAAGGGGGAGACGGATGAGTCACCGAGTACCCGGAGCCGACCGGTTCCCCGACCGGGCCGCGCCCGGCGGGGAGCTGGACCGGCTGGTCGGGGACGGCGCGCGCACCGTCGGGGCGGGAGCCGTCTGGGCCGTCGGCGACGCCGGCGGCACACTCGGCGGCGGCAGCCACGGTGTGCTCGGGCAGGGGCCGTACGCGCGGCTGCGGCCCGGGCCCGACACGCTGTACGACCTCGCCAGCCTCACCAAGGTCGTCGCGCTCTGGCCCTGTGCGGGGGTGCTGCGGCAATCCGGGCGGCTCCCGCTGGACGAGCCGCTCGGCCGCTGGTGGCCACCGGCCGCCGGGCACCCCACCGGCGAGGTGACGGTCCGTCAACTCCTCGCCCACACCGCGGGGATGCTCCCGTACACCCGCTTCGAGCAGCTCTACGGACGCGACCCCGCGGCGATCCGGGCCGGGGTGCTCGCCGCCCCGCTGCACCGCCCTCCGGGCACGGCCGTCGAGTACACCGACCGCGCCGCCGTCCTGCTCGCCCACCTGGTCGAGGACCTCGGCGGCGCGCCGCTGGACGAGCTCGCCGCACGCTGGGTCTGGGGGCCGCGCGGCATGACCGACACCCGGTACGGCCCGCTCGACGGCGCGCTCGCCGCCCGCACCGCGCCCACCGAGTACGAGGCGGGCGCCGGCACCCACCTGTGCGGCGTCGTCCACGACCCCTCCGCCCGGCTGCTCGGCGGGGTCTCCGGCAACGCCGGGGCCTTCTCCACCGCCCGCGACCTGGCCCGCTTCCTCACCGCGCTGCTCGCCCCGCCGCCCGGGGCGCCCTGGGGCGAGCCGTGGATCGACGAATCGCTGCGCGAGCACACCGGCGGCCTCGCCCCCGCCCGCGGCCTGTCCTGGCTGCACGCTCCCGGCACCGACCCGGCCGAGGGCACCTTCGTCCACTACGGCTTCACCGGCACCGGCTTCTGGGTCTCCCGCAGGCTCGGCCGCTGGGCCCTGCTGCTCACCAACAAGGTGCACTACGACCGGGGGATCCAGCAGCTCACCGACCTGCGCAACGCCTTCCGGCGGGCCGTGTTCGGGCAGGCGTCCCCACCGGCACTCATTCGGGTGGATTAGGGGCCGACCGGCTTTCCCGGGGCCGCGATCGCGGCAGAGTGGCCGCGAGGACGGAACCCGCCGGAGGAGGCGCGATGACGGACACCTGGGCACTCTCGGAGGAGGAGTGGCTCGCCGGGATGGTGCGCGCCTACGTCGGCTGCAGCGTCCTGCTCACCGACGGAGCGGGCCGGGTCCTGCTGCTGAAGGCCAGCTACCGCGACCAGTGGCAGTTCCCCGGCGGCGGGATGGACCGGGGGGAGGGGCCCGCCGAGTGCGCGGCCCGCGAACTGTACGAGGAGACCGGGCTGTTGGCCGGGCCGCTGCGGCTGCTCGTCGTGGAGTGGCGCGACTCGATCCCCGACCAGGGCGAACACGCCCACCCCGCCGTGCAGTTCATGTTCGACGGCGGGACGGTCGCGGACGGCGCGGTGGTCCGGGCGCAGGCCGAGGAGGTCGCCGACCACGGCTGGTTCACCCCGGCCCGGGCGGCCGTCCTGCTGCAGCCCGGTGCGGCGCGCCGGCTCACCGCGGCCCTGGAGGCCCGGCGGACCGGCGCCGCCGCACTGCTGCACTCGGACGGGTACGTGGGGTGACGGACGGTCAGAGCAGCGTGCTCCAGTAGGACCAGAACCGGTTGAGGACCAGCAGCGCGATCACCGCCGCCCACAGCACCGGCAGCGCCCAGTGGTAGCGCGCCGCCTCCCGGACGACCACCCCCGACCGCGGGCCCGCCGGAATCACGCCCGTGCGCAGGTTGTGCAGCGTCGTGTACCAGAACAGCACCACCACCGTGGCCCACACCACCATGCAGTACGGGCACAGCGCGCCGATGTCGTACAGCGCCTGGAAGATCAGCCAGTGCGCGAACACCACGCCCAGCGCGGTGCCCGCGTTCAGGCCCAGCCAGAACCAGCGCCGGTACCCGGCACCGGCGAGCAGCCCCGCGCCGATCGCCGTCAGCGCGCCGAAGGCGGCCAGCCCGAGCAGCGGGTTCGGGAAGCCGAAGACCTCCGCCTGCTCGGTGCGCATCACCGAACCGCAGCTGATGATCGGGTTGATGTTGCAGCTGGGGACGTAGGAGGGGTTCTCCAGGATGCGGAGCTTGTCGAAGGTCAGGACGGCCGAGGCGGCCAGCCCGACCAGCCCGCCCAGGAACAGCAGGAGGGCGTAGGCCCGGCTCGCGCCGATCGGGGCCCGGGCGGCGGCGTCGGGGGCGGAGCGGGACGGGTGCACGGTGGTAGCGGCGGTCATGACAGCACACTCCGGTGGCTGGCTGGGAGGAGCCGGCCCGGCCGGGAGTTCGGCCGGGCCGGGTGGTGCCGTACGGTGCGGGGAGGGTGCGGCCTACTGGAGGCCGGCGGCCTGCTTCACCTGCGCGGCGAACTGCTCGGCCGGGACCACGGCGTTGCCGGCGAACAGGGTGATCTGCTTGCCGTCCACCTTGACGGTCGGAGTGCCGGTCACCCCGCTGCCGTTGAACGCGTCGGAGACCTTGGCCGCCCACGGGGCGTAGGTCTTGTCGGTCACCGCCTTCACGAAGGCGTCCGTCTTCAGCCCGGGCACCTGGCCGGCCAGGTTCAGGATGTGGTCGACGTCGCCGAAGCCGTCCTCGCGCTCGTCCGGCTGGTTGGCGTACAGCACGTCGTGGAACGCCTTGAACTGGTCCACGCCCTCGTTCAGCGCGGCGCCGGCCGCGGCCAGCGCGGTGCGCGAGCCCTTGCCGCCGAGGTTCTTGTCCAGGAACGCCGCCAGGTGGAACTCCACCTTGATCCGGCCGTCCTCGGTGAGCTTCTTGATGGTCTCGCCGTTGGCCGCCTCGAAGTGCTTGCAGACCGGGCAGCGGAAGTCCTCGTAGATCTCCATGGTGTGCGGGGCGTCGGCCTTGCCGTAGGTGATCACCGTGCCGTCCGGGCCGGAGGCGTTGGCGGGCACGACCAGCGGCGCCGACGCGGCGGCGGAGGACTTGTCGTTCTTGTCCGAGGCCGAGTTGATCGCGACGGCGACACCGCCCGCGAGGGCCAGCACGACGACCGCGGAGACCGTCACGACGATCCGCTGACGGCGCTTGGCGGCCTGCTGCTCGCGGCGCTGCGCCTCCTGGATCCGCTCACGGGCACTGATGCGCTTGGCCTGCTGCTTGCTGGGGGCCTGAGCCATGGGGAAGTCAACTCCTGTACGCGGCGCGCGGGTGCGCGCGGGAAGCCGCAGCTGCTGCGGCGGGGTCGGTGAACGCGGGAGTCGTGCGCACTGCCTGCGGGCGTACCGGGGCCGTCCGGCCGGGTACGGGGGTGATCAGGTCGGGACGGTGATCAGCAGGCAGGCGCGAAGGCGGGCGGGCCGCGCCGGGGCGCCGGGCTCAGCACCACGTCCTCGCGGCGCGGCCGGGCACGGTCCGACACCGGCAGCGGCACCCGCAGCACCGGACGCACCGGCGCGGGGAGCAGCAGGACGACCAGGGCGCGCAGCGGGCCGGCCAGCGACTGGCGCAGCGCGCACAGCGCCCGGGCCAGGCCGGACAGGGCGGCGTCGCCCATCCGCAGCCAGGCCGAGGCGGCGAGGGCGATCACCACGTGCACCAGCAGGAGCAGCAGCTGGGTCGCGGCGGGGGCCAACTGCCCGGCGTGGCCCAGCGGGCCGCTCAGCAGCGAGCCGTCGACCGACCCGCCGCCGCAGACCAGCAGGTTCACCCCGCGGGCGGGCACCTGACCGGCCAGCACCGGCGAACAGCCGGCCTGGCCCAGGTTGAACGTGGTGTTGAGCAGCAGCTCGACCGGCACCATCACGCCGGAGATGTGCAGCATCCGCCGTTCCCCGCCGGCCAGGACGGCCGCGACCAGGAAGACGACGGCACCGGCCGAGGCCACCAGCGACAGCGGCAGCGGGCGGCCCGTGATGACGACCTGGCCCAACGCGGCCATCGGCACGGCGAGCGCGGTGAACACCGCGGCCCGCAGGGCCCTGGTCGCACGGGAGGAGGTCGTCACGCTCCGGAGTATGTCATGGCGCTCGCATCCGGCACGAGGGCCCGTAGGTCCCTGTTCCGGCTGACGCGCGATCAGTAGCCTGCGGGGTTCGACAGCGGGCTCGACAGCGGGCCCGGCCGCCCGCGGGGTCGCCCGCCCGGCTGCCGCGCGGTCGACAGCGGCCCGACGCGGATTAGCCTGGAAGGCGTTCCCGCTGACCCGACGAGGGGGCGAGCGTCCATGGCGAGACCCGACACCACGGTGGGGCAGGTGCTGCTGGCCCGCCTGGAGACGCAGGCGGCAGTGCTGGCCGGCCTGGACGACGCCGTCCGGGCGGACGAGCCGGACGCCGTGCACCGGATGCGGGTCGCCTGCCGGCGGCTGCGCAGCGCCCTGCAGACCTTCCGGCGGCTGGTCGCCCCCGGAGCGGCCGACGAGCTGGTCGCGGAGCTGCGCTGGCTCGGCGGCGTCCTGGGCAGGGCGCGGGACCGCGAGGTGCTGGCCGAACGGCTGGCCGCCGAGGCCCGCGAGCTGCCCGCCGGGTGCGGCCCGCAGCGGGTCGCCGCAGCGCTGGACCGGTGGGGCGAGGCCGAGTACCGGGCCATCTGGCCCGAGGTGGTCGCCGCCCTGGACAGCCCCCGTCGCCGGGCGCTCGGCGAGGCTCTCGCCGGCTTCCTCGCGGACCCGCCGCTGCGCCGGCGTGCCGCCCGCAGCGCCGTCCCGGAGCTCTCCCGCATCGCCGCCCGCGAGCAGCGGCGTACGGCCGGGCGGGTCGGGGCGGCCCTTGCCGCCGCCCCCGACGAGCGGACCCGCGCGCTCCACGAGGCCCGCAAGGCGGCCAAGCGCGCCCGCTACGCCGGTGAGGCCGCCGCCCCGGCGGCCGGCGCCCGGGCCGAGCGCTACGCGAAGCGGATGAAGGCCGTCCAGGAGGTGCTGGGCGAGCACCAGGACGCCGTGGTGGCCGCGACCGCTCTCGCGACCCATGCGGTCACCGGTGGCGAGCCGTTCGGGTACGGCGCCCTGTACGGGCGTCAGCTGGCGTCGGCCGAGGCCGCCCGGCGGCGGCTGCCGGACGTCTGGCGGCGGGCGGGCAAGCGGAAGCTGGCCCGGTTCGGGTAGGGCGTGTCCCGCGGATCTCCGCCGGGTGCGCGAAGACCCGCAGGACGCGCCCCGGGGCCGCCGACCGCGCGCCACCGACCGGGCCGCGGTCGCCTGCGGTGCGCGCGGCGGCTACCCCGGGGCGGTGGCGGTCCGGGGCCGGTCCCCGCCGGCCGCCGCGAAGGCGTGCCGGGTGGGGCTGTCGGGCGGGGCGAGGAAGGCGAAGAGGTGGCGGCCGTCCTCGGGGAGGGGCAGGACGGTGTAGTCGAGGACGGTGGCGGCGAGGGCCGGGTGGCGGACGTGGAGGCGGCCGGGGCGGGGCGGGGCGGCGCGGTGGTGGTCCCAGAGCTCGGCGAAGACGGGGCTGTCGGCCGACAGCCGGTGGACCAGGGCGAGCAGGGCGCGGTCGCGGGGACGGTCGGCGTGCTGGGCGCGCAGTGAGGCGACCAGGTCGGCGCCGATCGAGCCCTCGGCGGCCGTGTTGCCCTGCGAGCGGTCCCGGTACGGGCAGCAGAACACCTGCCAGAGCAGGTTGCGTTCACGGGCCGGTCGTCGTTCCGGCCCGGCCAGCAGCAGGGCGGCGGGCCGGTTCCAGGCCAGCAGGTCGAAGGTGGGGCCGGTGACGAAGGCGGGCGCGGCGTCCAGGGTGTCCAGCAGGGCGAGGGTGGTCGGAGGGAGCGCCGGGGCTTCGGCGGGCGGCGGGGCCGGGCGGTGCGGGCGGGCGGCCAGCCGGTGCAGGTAGCCGCGCTCGGCGGCGGTCAGTTGCAGGGCCTCGGCGAGGCCGTCGAGGACCGGGCCGGTGGGCACCCGTTGGCGGCCCTGTTCCAGGCGGGCGTAGTAGTCGGCCGAGATCCCGGCGCGGGCGGCGACCTCCTCGCGGCGCAGACCGGGGGTACGGCGGCGTCCGGAGGCGGGCAGGCCGGCGTCGGCGGGCGCGAGTCGGGCGCGGCGGGCGCGGAGGAAGGCGCCCAGCGGGGTCTCGGGCATGCGCGTCAGGCTGTCACAGCTCGCCCGGGACAGCCAGGACCTGGCTGTCCCAGGAAGCCGGTTCCCGGGGAGCGTCCGGCCGCTGGTGGGCCGGCGGGCACGGCGGCAGGCTCGCCGCATGGGACTTCTCGACGACAAGGTCACGATCGTCACCGGCGCCGGGCGGGGCATCGGCGCGGCCGCCGCCCGGCTGTTCGCCCGGGAGGGCGCGCTGCTGGTGCTCGCCGCCCGCTCCGGCACCGAGGTGGAGGAGCTGGCCACCGAGCTGCGCGCCACCGGGGCCGAGGCGGTGGCGGTCGCCGCCGATCTGACCACGGCCGCCGGTGCGCAGCGGACGGTGGACACCGCGCTGGAGGCCTTCGGCCGGCTGGACGCGGCCTTCGACAACGCGGGCAACGGCCTGCCGCCGGCCCCGCTCACCGAGCGTTCGGAGTCGGAGTGGGACGACACCCACGCGCTCAACCTGCGCGGCACCTGGCTCTGTCTGCGGGCCCAGCTGCGGGCGATGACGGAGGCCGGGCGCGGTGGCGCGGTGGTGATCAACTCCGGTGTGGGGGCGCTGGTCGGGGGCTTCGGCGACGGCGCCCAGCAGGCCGCCAAGCACGGCCTGAGCGGTCTGGTGAAGGCGGCCACCGCCGATCACGCCCGGCACGGCATCAGGGTCAACGCCGTTGCGCCCGGGGTGGTGCGCACGCCGGGCACCGAGCCGTTCTTCGGGTCCGGGCCGGAGTTCGCCGCGCTGGTGGAGCGCTCCACGCCGCTGGGCCGGCCGGGTACGGACGAGGAGGTGGCGCAGGCGGCCGCCTGGCTGCTGAGCGACCGGGCCTCGTACGTCGCGGGCGTGACGCTGCCGGTGGACGGCGGGATCATGGCCACCCGGCGGTTCGACTGACCGGCCCGCGCCGGGAGCGGTTGCCCGCGGGCCGTGCCGGCGGGGCCGTGCGAGCGAGGCCGCCGGCGGGCGGGGGTCGAGCTACCGGGGGTCGAGCCCCGCCGAGCGGGCCGCCTCGCGCAGCAGGTCCCGGAGCATCGCGGTGGTCAGCCGGCCGGTGTTCGTGTTGCGCGGGCTCACGTGGTAGCAGCCGTACATCCGCAGGTCCGGGCCGCCGTCGCGGGCCGGGAAGACGGCCAGGGCGGCGTGGCCGAAGGCCGGGCGGGGGCGGGGGACCCGCCAGCCGGCGTCCGCGATCACCGGCAGCATCGCCTGCCAGGCGAAGCCGCCGAGGGCGACGACGGTGCGCACGGTGGGGCGCATCAGCTCCAGCTCCCGGGTGATCCAGGGCCGGCAGGTGTCGCGTTCGGCCGTGCTGGGCTTGTTGTCCGGCGGGGCGCAGCGGACCGGGTCGGTGATCCGGACGCCGGACAGCTCCAGGCCGTCGCCGTGGCGGACGGACTCGGGGCGGTTGGCGAGCCCGAGTTCGTACAGGGTGGCGTAGAGCAGGTCGCCGGAGGGGTCGCCGGTGAAGATCCGGCCGGTGCGGTTGGCGCCGTGGGCGGCGGGGGCGAGGCCGACCAGGACGAGCGGGGCGTCCGGCGGCCCGAAGCCCGGGACGGGGCGGGCCCAGTAGTCCCAGTCCCGGTAGGCGCGGCGCTTGGTCCGGGCGGCCTCCTCGCGCCACCGGACCAGGCGCGGGCAGGCCCGGCAGCCGGTGACGACGCGGTCCAGCGCGGCGAGCCCGCCGGCCCGGCCGGCCGCCTCGGCGGGATGGCGGGGGTCGTCGGGGTCGCCGGCGGGGTCGTCGGCGGGCGAGGAGGACGCGGCCACGGTCGGCATGGCCAGGATCCTAGAGGCTCCGGGACGTTCGCTCCGGCGTGGACCGGGCAGGCGTAGCGTGGAATCAGTTGCTCCCGGCGGTCCCCGGCCGGTTATGGCCGGCGGAGGCCGGACACGCCGGTGCGCGCGCAGGCCGCGAGGAGGCCGCCATGATCGTCGATGCGGTGCTGGGGGCCCTCGGAGCACTGGCCGGGCTGGGGGCGATCTGGGCGAGCCTGAGCATCAGGGTCGTCCAGCAGTTCCAGAAGGGCGTGGTGTTCCGCTTCGGGAAGGTGCGCGACGAGGTGCGCGATCCCGGGCTGGTGGCGCTGATGCCGATCGCGGACCGGCTGCGCAAGGTGAACGTGCAGATCGTGACGATGCCGATCCCGGCGCAGGAGGGCATCACCCGGGACAACGTGACCGTGCGGGTGGACGCGGTGGTCTACTTCCGGGTGGAGGACCCGGTGAAGGCCACCGTCAACGTGCAGGACTACAACTTCGCGATCTCCCAGGTCGCGCAGACCTCGCTGCGCTCGATCATCGGCAAGAGCGAGCTGGACGACCTGCTGGCCAACCGGGAACCGATCAACCAGGGGCTGGAGTTGATGATCGACAGTCCGGCCCTGGGCTGGGGCATCGAGATCGATCGGGTGGAGATCAAGGACGTCGCGCTGCCGGAGTCGATGAAGCGCTCGATCGCCCGGCAGGCGGAGGCCGAGCGGGAGCGGCGGGCCCGGATCATCACGGCGGACGGCGAGTACCAGGCCTCGGAGCGGCTGTCGGACGCCGCGGCGGTGATGAGCAAGACCCCGGCCGCGCTCCAACTGCGGCTGTTGCAGACCGTGGTGGAGGTGGCCGCGGAGAAGAACTCGACGCTGGTGCTGCCCTTCCCGGTGGAGCTGCTGCGCTTCCTGGACAGCGCGACGGAGGTCCAGCAGCGGAACCTGCTGACGGCTGCCGCGGTCGCGGCCGGGGCGAAGGCCGTGGAGGAGGCGGTGGAGAGCGGCGAGGTGTCGGAGGAGGAGCTCGAACCGGAGCAGCCCCGGCACGAACCCCCGCCCCTGGAGGAGGTGCTGGAGAAGTCGCCGCTGGTCGGTCCGGAGTCGCCGGACGGCCGGGCCGGGCAGGGCGACGGGGCCGGGCAGGGCGGCCATACGGGCCCGGCCGGGGACGGCTGAGCGCGCCGGCCCCGGTGGCGTCGGCCACCGGCCCGGACCACGATGGACGGGGGAAGGGAAGCCAGGCCAGGAGGCGGACCATGACCATAGCCAGCGACATCATGCACCCGGGCGCCGAGTGCATCGGCGAGCACGAGACGCTCGCGGCCGCCGCCCGGATCATGCGGGAACGCCATGTGGGCGCCCTGCCCATCTGCGGGCCGGGCGACAAGCTGCTGGGGATCGTGACCGACCGCGACATCGTGCTGCGCTGCGTCGCCGAGGGCCGTGACCCGGCGTCGGTGACGGCGGGCGAGCTGGCGCAGGGGCGCCCGATGACGGTGGAGGCGGACGAGGACTGCGAACAGGTGCTGCGGGTGATGGAGCAGTACCAGGTGCGTCGGCTGCCGGTGATCAACCACCCCGAGCACAAGCTGGTCGGCATGATCAGCGAGGCGGACATCGCGCGCGGTCTGCCGCGGGCGCGGGTCGCCGAGTTCGTCTCGGCGGTCTGCGCGGAGCAGGAGCCCGTGGGGGCCGCCCAGGGCTGACACCGCCGAGCGCCTGCGGGCGCTCGGCGGTGTCAGCCCCCGTGAACGCCGGTGAGGGGCGGGGCCGCGGTCGGGCCGGTCAGACGGCCGGGGCGGTGGGGCCGTGCGCCTCCACCGAGAGCCGGGCCCATGCGTCCCAGGTGGTGAGCCGGTCGGCGTAGGCCTGCCGCACCATGGGGTGGCCCTGGGTGCCGAAGAACACCCGCAGCGGCGGCTGATCGGCGTCGACGAGCCGCAGCAGGGCCCGGCCGGCCGCGGCCGGGTCGCCGACGTCGAGCGCCGCGGCCTGACCGGCGAAGGCGGCGCGCAGTCCGTCGTACCGGGGGTCGGCCTCGGCGCGCACGGCGGAGGCGATCGCGTCGGTGGCGTAGCTGCCGGGCTCGACGACGGTCACCGTGACGCCGAACCCGGCGACCTCCTGGGCGAGCGCCTCGCTCAGGCCCTCCAGGGCCCACTTGGAGGCGCAGTACCCGCCGCCGAGCGGGAACGCGGCGACGCCGGCGACCGAGGAGATCTGGACGATGTGCCCGGAGCCCTGGGCGCGCAGCAGCGGCAGCACGGCTTGGACGACCCGCAGCGGGCCGAACAGATTGGTGTCCAGCTGGTCGCGCAGCTGCCGCTCGGAGAGTTCCTCGACGGCTCCGGACAGGCCGTAGCCGGCGTTGTTGACGACGACGTCGAGCCGGCCGAAGTGCTGGTGGGCCCGCAGGACGGCGCGGTGCACGGCCGCCCGGTCGGTGACGTCCAGCGGGAGCGGGAGCACCGCGTCCCCGAGGGCGGCGACCACTTCGGCGAGCCGGCCGGTGTCCCGGGCGGTCGCGGCCACCCGGTCGCCGCGGGACAGGGCCGCCTCGACGAAGGCGCGGCCGAGGCCGCGGGACGAACCGGTGACGAACCAGACCTTGCTCATGACTTCCGCTCCACTCTGTCCGAGGACCTGGTGACATCAAGACACCGTTGGGCGGGCCGGTGTGACATCCGGGTGCGGAATCCTGGTGCCGGTCGGTCGGCCCAGGGCGTGGACGGCGGTGGCGTGGGCGGCGCGATCACGCAGGCCGTGTCGGCGGCGGCCATCAGACCGGGCCGGACAGCGCGCCCCCCTCGCGGGCGAGCCGGTCGGACCAGGGCAGCCGCAGGACGGCGTGCCGCTCGCCGGCCTCGACGGTCGACATTGTGCCGGGGGTGTTGGCGCGGTGTCAGGAGGCCGGAGCGGCCAGGGTGTCGAGGTGGCGGCGCAGCACCGCGCGCAGCTCGTCCGGGCCGACCAGGTCGGGGTGCTGGACGGCCTGGAGGGTGAGGCCGTCCAGCAGGGCGGAGAGCCGGCGGGTCTCGACGCCGAGGTCGAGGCCGGGGGCCAGGCCGCCGGAGCGCTCGGACTCGGTGAGGACGCGGCGGACCAGGTCGTCGAGTCCGGCCCGCATCTCGGCGGCGCGGGGTCGCAGGTCGGGCCGGGTCCGGGCGGCGGTGACGAAGGAGAGCCAGAGCGCGGACTCCTCCCGGCGTCCGGCGTCCAGCGGGAGGGTCTCGGCGAGCAGCCGGACGGTCCGTTCGCGCCGGTCGGTGCCGGCGGTGGCCGGGTCGAGCAGGACGGCGGCGTGGGTCCGGATGCGGGCCTCGATCCGGTGGGCCAGCTCGCCCATCGCGAAGATCATCAGCTCCGAGCCGCCGGCGAAGTAGTGCCGTACCGAGCCGATGGCCAGGCCGGCCTCCTCGGCGACGTTGCGCAGGGAGGCGTGCTCCAGCCCTTCCCGGGCCGCGACGCGCAGGACGGCGTCGGCGACGGCCTGGCGGCGCTCGGCGGGGTCGACGATCTTCGGCATGTTGCCGTTATAGCACGGGCGAGCTAAATTGCTGATTTAGCACGGTCGAGCTACAAAACTTCGGGGGAGTGGAAATGGACAACTGGGTGTACGTGGGGCTGGTCGCCGCCGTGGTCGTGGTGGTGGTGATCAGGCGGCTGCGCGGCGAGCCGCTCAACGCCCGGGACCTCTTCGCGGCGCCGGTGATCCTCACCGGCCTCGGCGCTTGGGCGCTCGCCCAGCGGCACGGCCTCGGCGCGGCCGACTACGGGTGGATCGCGGCGGGTGCCGCGCTCGGCCTCGCGCTGGGGGCGGTGCGCGGCGCCACCATCCAGGTCTACGAGCGGGAGGGCGTGCTGTGGCAACGCTACACCGGGCGGACCTTCCTGGTCGCGGCGCTCTCGCTCGCGGTGATGGCCTGTTTCGCCGCGCTCGCCGGGTACGTCGGCCTGGCCCCGGACGCCAGGCCGGTCCAGCTGTCGATCGGCGTGGGCTTCCTGGGGGAGGCCCTGGTGGTGGGCTGGCGCGGGGTCTCCTCGGGCACTCCGTTCGCGCCCGAGCAGCGGGGTTCGGGTCCCCTCGATCGGCTCCGCCGGTAACTTTGGTTGTCAGGGCGGGATTCGGTAACTAAGGTTGTCGGCATGACGATCGCGGAGATCACCCATGAGGAACAGACCGAGCTGGCCAAGGCCCTTCTCGACGCCCTCGGCCCCCTTGCTGCCGCCGTGCGCGCCCGCGCGACCGGCCTGCCCGCGGAGCGGATGTGGGACGCCGAGCCGGTCGAGGCCGCCCTCTCGGTGCTGTCCGCCTGGAAGCTGGTGGACGCCGAGGTCAAGCGGCTCACCGCGGGCGCGGCCGCCACCGCGGGCTCCTACGGCGCCGGGTACGAACAGCTCGGCGCCGCCTGGGGCATCACCCGGCAGGGTGCCCGGAAGAAGTGGCCGGAGGCCGTCGGTCGTCCGGTGGCGCGCCCGGGATCGCTTCGACTGTTCGGCGGAACAGTCGAGTTGATCGAGGACGCGGCCGCCGGCGGCTGGCGCTGGACGGCCACCGGCGCCGACGGCACGACCGGCGGGGCCGCCGTCGGCCACCGGACCCGGGAGGAGGCCGCGGCGCACGGCGGGGCCTTCCTCGCGGCGCACGCACCCGGCAAGGAGCCGCAGGACGCGCCGGGGCGTGTCTGACGACGCCCTCGTCACCTCGCGGACCGCAGCTCCCGGGCGATCAGCTCCGCCAGGTGCAGGGCCTGCCGCCCGTCGGCGAGTTGGGCGATCTGGGTGCGGCAGCTGAAGCCGTCCGCGAGGACCACCGTCCGGGGCCCGGCGGCCCGCACCTCGGGCAGCAGCACCCGCTCCGCGATGGCCTCGGACACCTTGAAGTGGCCCCGCGTGAAGCCGAAGTCGCCCGCCAGGCCGCAGCAGCCGGAGTCCAGGACCCGGTTGTTCAGGCCGAGCCGGGCCTCCACCCGGCGGTCGGCGGTGCTGCCGAGCACCGCGTGCTGGTGGCAGTGCGTCTGGGTGAGGGCGTCCAGCGGGATCCGGGGGAGCGGGGCTTCCGGGGCGTACTCGTCGAGGAACTCGGCGAAGGTGCGGGTGCGGTCGGCGAGCGGGCGGCCCGGTGCGCCGAGCAGCCGGGGCAGGTCCTCGCGCAGCGTCGCGGTGCAGCTGGGGTCCAGGCCGACCACGGGGGTGTCGGCCTGGATCCCGGCTCCCGTCAGCGCCCGCAGACTGCGCCGCAACACCCGGCGGGCGGTTCCGAGTTGGCCGGTGGAGTACCAGGTGAGGCCGCAGCAGACCGGTCCTGCGGGCAGTCGGACGTCGAAGCCCAGGTGCTCCAGCACCTCGACGGCCGAGCGCGGCACGTTCGGCTGGAGGTGGTCGGAGAAGGTGTCCGGCCACAGCAGCACCGGCCGGGCGCCCGCCGGGGCCGGGTGGGCGGCGCGGTGCCGCCGGTACCAGGCGGTGAAGGTCTCCGGCGGGAGGACGGGCAGCACCCGGCGCGGGTCGATCCCGCCGAGCCGCTTGATCAGCCCGCCGGCCCGGGAGCGGGCGAGCGTGTTGGCGGCCCCGGGCGCGAGCGCGGCGGCCCGCAGCCAGAGCGGCAGCCAGCCCATCGAGTAGTGCGCGAGCGGGCGCGGCCGGTGCCGGTAGTGCTGGTACAGGAACTCGGACTTGTAGGTCGCCATGTCGACGTGGACCGGGCAGTCGCTCGCGCAGCCCTTGCAGCTCAGGCAGAGGTCCAGCGCCTCCCGGACCTCCTCCGAACGCCAGCCGTCCGGGACGGCGTCCCCGCGCAGCATCTCGGCGAGCAGCCGGGCCCGCCCCCGGGTGGAGTGCCGCTCCTCGCCGGTGGCCAGGTAGCTCGGGCACATCACCCCGCTGCCCGGGGCCACGCACTTGGCGACGCCCACGCAGCGGTGCACCGCCTTGACCAGGCTGCCGCCGTCCTGTTCGTACGGGAGGGCCAGCGGCAGCGTGCGGCGCGGGGCCGTGACGAAGCGCAGGTCGGCGTCGAGCGGGCGGGGATCGACCAGGGCGCCCGGGTTGAGCAGGTTCTCCGGGTCCCAGATCCGCTTGAACTCGCCGAAGAGGCCGATGATTTCGGGCGGGTACATGCGCGGCAGCAGCTCCGAGCGGGCCTGGCCGTCGCCGTGCTCGCCGGAGAGCGAACCACCGTACGAGACCGCCAGATCGGCCGCCTGCTCCAGGAACTCCCGGAAGACCAGCACCCCTTGGGGTTCGTCCAGCGGGAAGTCGATCCGCAGGTGCACGCAGCCGTCGCCGAAGTGCCCGTACGGGACGCCGCGCAGGCTGTGCCGGCGCAGCAGGGCGCGCAGGTCCCGCAGGTAGTCGCCGAGCCGCTCGGGCGGGACGGCGGAGTCCTCCCAGCCGGGCCAGGCCTCGCCGCCCCCGGGCAGCCGGGTGACGATTCCCGCACCGGCCTCCCGGACGGCCCACAGCTGGCGCTGCTCGACCGGGTCGGTGACCAGGGCGACGGAGGCCGAGCGCTCGCGGCGCACCGCGTCGCCCAGCCGGCGGGCGGCCTGGTAGGCGGCCAACGGGGTGTCGCCGCCGGTCTCCAGGAACAGCCAGCACTCGCCGGCGGGCAGCCGGTCCAGTGCGGGCGGGCGCGGGCCGGCGGCGAGCAGCGCGGCGATCAGGTCGGCCGCCATGCCCTCGGCGGTCAGCGGACCGTACGGGAGCAGTGCCGGGACGGCGTCGGCGGCGGCGCCCTCGTCGGGGTAGCCGGCCACCACCAGGGCCCGCGCGGGCGGGTCCTCGACCAGGCGGACGGTGGCGCCGAGCAGCAGTGCGCAGGTGCCCTCGGTGCCGGTGAGCGCCCGGGCCAGGTCGTGGCCGTGCTCGGGCAGCAGCGCGTCCAGCGGGTAGCCGGAGGTGCGGCGGGGCAGTTGCGGCATGCCCTGCCGGATGACGGCGAGGTTGCGGTCGGTGAACTCCTGCAGCTCGGTGTGGAGTTCGCCGACCCGCCCGGGCCGTGCGGCGAGCGCGGCGCGCTCCGCGGCGGTGAGCCGCCCGCCGACGGTCAGCTCGGTGCCGTCCGCGAGCAGCAGCTCCAGCCGTTCGACGTTGTCGGCGGTGCGCCCCCAGGCCAGCGAGTGCGAGCCGCAGGAGTCGTTGCCGATCATGCCGCCGAGGGTGCAGCGGCTGTGCGTGGACGGGTCGGGGCCGAAGCGCAGCCCGTGGGGCCGGGCGGCGCGCTGGAGGTCGTCCAGCACGGTGCCGGGCTGGACGCGCGCGGTGCGGGCCCGCGGGTCGAGCTCCAGCACCGCGCCGAGGTGGCGGCGGAAGTCCAGCACCACCGCCCCCGGGCCGATCGCCTGCCCGCCGATGCTGGTCCCGGCCCCGCGCGCCACCACCGGCACCCGGTGCTCGCGGCAGAGCGCCAGCGCGGTGCGCACGTCGTCGAGGTCGGCGGGCTTGACCACGCCGAGCGGCAACTGCCGGTAGTTGGAGGCGTCCTGACTGTAGACGGTGCGTTCGGCGGCGCCGAAGCGGACCTCGCCGCGCAGCACGGCGGACAGCGCGCGGGCCAGCTCGGCCCCGGGGGCGGCGGACGGACGGCTCACCAGGGACCTCCCAGGAGTACGGCTCCGCCGATGATCGCAGCCGTACCGCCGCACCGGTACCGGGCACGACGGGGGTACCGCCGACAGGGTGTCCTGTGGCACGCTCGGCGGTCATGATCGAAGAATCCGCGGCCGCGGACCCGGCCGGCCCCGACGCCTACCTCGCCCGCCTCCCGATCGGCGAGCCGCTGCCCTTCCCGGCGGACGGCGCGCCCTCCTGGGAGATCTTCCCGTACGAGGGCGAGCTGACCGTCCGGGAACTCCGGGCGCCGGAGCTGCCCGAACCGCCCCGGAACGGCGAGGACGGCCCGGAGAGCTGCCCGGACTGCGCCCGGCCGGACACCGACTTCCTGTGGACGGACGAGCACTGGCGGCTCGGCACCACCGAGGAGCCGGACGGACTGCCCGCCACGCTGCTCCTGTGGCCGCGCGCCCACCATGACCTGCTGGACCTGCCGGCCGAACTCTCCGCGGGGCTGGGCCCGATGCTCCAGCGGGTGGAGCGGGCCGTACGGTCGCTCGGCGGCATCGGCCGGGTCCATGTGAACCGCTGGGGCGACGGTTCCGCGCACCTGCACCTGTGGCTGCTCGCCCGGCCCGAGGGGATGTCGCAGCTGCGCGGCTCGACCCTGCCGCTGTGGATGGACGTGCTGCCGCCGATGCCCGCCGGGGTCCGGGCCGAGCGGGCCCGCCGGATCGCCGCCGCGATGGCCGCCGAGGGCGGCGTGGCCCACGTCTGAGCGGGGTCACTTCCGCCCGGTGAGCGTGCCCCGCGCGATGTGGGAGAGCTTGGCCACCTCGAAGGCCGGGTAGGCGCCGCCCGCCAGCAGCGAGAACTTGATCCCCTCGCGGCCGCCCGGCCGGCGGTGGCCGGGCGGCTGGAAGCGGCGGTGGTGCTCGGCGGCGCGGTGGAAGAACTGGGGCCGCTCGGCACGGGTGACGCAGCCGGCCAGGTCGAAGACGAACAGGTAGTGCCGGATCATCCGGACGAACAGCGCGTCGCGCACCGCGTACAGGTGCGGCTGCTCCTCCAGCAGGGCGAAGCTGCGCTCGTACTGCTCGAACAGGTCGAAGACGCTGCTGCCCGGGCCGCCCGCCGGGTGGACGGTCTCCCGGCGGCGCAGCTGCACGCACTCGCGTGCCAGCACGGCGGCCTTCCGGGCGCCGAGCAGCGCGGCGTGCGCGACCGGGACCTCCTCGTAGCGGCCGGGCGGGAAGGCCAGGCCCAGTTCGGCCCAGTGGCCGCGGCGGATCAGCCGGTCCCAGATCAGCGGTGGCGCGCCGAACAGGGCGGGCCGGTCGAAGGGGGCGAACGGTTCGGGGCCGGCCTCGGCGAGCAGGGCCTCGGCCCCGCCCGGCCAGTCCCGGTCCTGGTGCCGGCGGGAGTGGCCGAACAGCAGCACGTCCACCGGGCCGGTCTGCCGGAGCCGGTCGGCGAGCGTCCGGAGCGCGTCCCGGGGCAGCAGGTGGTCGGCGTCCAGGAACAGCAGGTACTCGCCGCTCGCCCGTGCCGCGCCCGCGTTCCGGGCGGCCCCGACCCCGACCGCCGCGGTCAGGTGCAGCACCGACACCCGCGGGTGTCGGGCCGCGTACGCGTCGGCGAGCCCGCCGGCCGTCCCGGGGGACCGGTCGGCGACGACGATCACCTCGACGTCGGCCAGGGACTGTGCGAGCAGCGAGTCCAGGCAGTCGGCGAGCTGTTCGTGCTGGTCGTAGGCGGGGAGCACGACGCTGATCAGGGGTGAGGGCATGACGCCGGAGCGTAAGAGGGCCTGCGGACCGTGGCAAAGGTCTGACGGTCCGTAATTCCGATCAATCAGTGGCAAATCGTACGAGTGCGCGCCATATCTTCACGCCGCCTTCCGGACGCGTCCACGCCCGTACCGGCTCCCGGCCTGCGGGAACGTGCGCCGGGGGCCCGCGGCGCGGGGTGCGTCACGGGCCCGGGGGAGCCGAACCGGTGGTCCGGCCTAGTACCAGTGGTGGGCCTGCCAGAACGACCAGGCGGCGCAGGGGCTGCCGTAGCGGGTGTTCATGTAGTTCAGGCCCCACTTGATCTGGGTGGCCGGGTTGGTGCGCCAGTCGGCGCCCGCGGAGGCCATCTTGGAGCCGGGCAGGGCCTGGACCAGGCCGTAGGCGCCGGAGGAGGCGTTGACCGCGAGCGGGTTCCAGCTGCTCTCGCGGAACACGATGTTGCTGAAGCACTGGAGCTGGCCGGCGGGGACGATCTGCGCGGCGATCTGCTGCGGGGTGCCGGAGTAGGCGGCCGGGGCGCTGGTGAGGTTCTGTCGCTCCTGGGAGCGGGAGGCGGCGGCCTCGGCGTCGGCCTTGGCCTTGGCGTCCGCCTGGGCCTGCGCCTCGGCCTGGGTCTGGGCCTGGGCGGCGGCGTCCGCCGCGGCCTTGGCCTGGGCCTCCTGGGCCTCCTGGGCGGCCTGGGCGGCCTGTTCGGCGGCAGCAGCAGTGGCGGCGGCGTCGGCCCGGCCCTGGTCGGCGACCGGCTCGCTGTCCACCGAGACGGCGGCCACGGGGGCGGCCTCGGTCGCGTTCCCGGCCTGCGGGATGGCGAGGGCGGCGGTGGCGGCGCTCGCGACCACGAGGGTGGCGACACCGGTGATCAGGGAGTTGCGGCGGGCATGGCTGAGCTGCATGGGGCGGGCGATCCTTCTCCGTCGGGGGCCGTGCCGGTGGCACCGGGGGCGGGGCGTCGCACGGGCTCCGGGCGGGCGGGGCTCGTGCGGCCGCCCTGGGCGGCCGTGGCGCCCCGGCGGGGGCGGGCGGGCCGTGCGGCGGCGGCGGTGGTCGGCTGCGCTGCCTGGCGACGGGCCATTCTTGGCAGGGTCGAGGACGGGTGGCAAAGGCGTTCGCTACTACGCGGCATCGTGGTTGCGGGGCGGCCGCGACAGGCTTCAATGATGGCTTTGGTGGTATTTGTCCGAATTGCACACCTGAGGTGGAGGCCGGGTCGGCGGCGACGGATCGCAGGGGCGGCAGCCGTGGTGGCCTGTGTTCTTCAGGCGGGGCGGGGTCGTGGGCGGCCCGGTCCGGGTGCCTCGGCGGCGCCGGGCGGGGCGTTCGAGGGGGCCCGTCCACTATCGGGGATCGTGGATGGCGATCCCCCTGTGGGCGGGCTCACGCGCGGGCGGGGACGAGGTCGGCGCAGCGTGACCGGCCGGTGACGGCCTCAGGGGGTCGCGTACGGGTTGCCCGGAACGGGCCGCGCGGTGGTGGTGGGGAAGTCGGGGGCCGGGTCCGGCCGCTCCTCCTCCTCCTCCTCCGGTGCGGTCGGGACGAGGTCGCGGGCCAGCAGGGTGGCCCCGGCGACGGCCCCCGGCATGGCGAACACCGTGACCAGCGGCACCAGGAAGGCCAGCACCAGCGGCGTGCCGAAGCCCAGTGCCAGCCCGAGCCGGGCGCGCAGCAGTCGGATCCGCTCCGGCTGCGGCACCCGGCGCCGCTGCAGGGCGACGGCCGTCAGCTCGACGGTCAGGAAGAAGCCGGACACCAGGAAGCCGAGCGCCGGGACCACCGTCTGCCCGACCAGCGGGATGAATCCGCAGGCGAACAGCGCCACGCCGAACGCGGCCACCCGCACCAGCACGTACACGCTGTCGCGCACCGCGATCAGCAGCTCCCGCCAGAGCGCGGTGTCCGGCGGGGTGGGCGCGCCGCCCTCGGTCTCGTCGACCGCGGCGCAGAGCGCCTCGTAGAAGGGCTGTCCGACCAGCAGGGTGACGGCGGTGAAGGTGAGCAGGGAGAACAGCAGGCCGCCGCCGAAGACGACCGCCGCGAGCGCGTCGCGCAGCAGGCCCCGCCAGGGAGTGCCCCAGTGGTCGGCGAACGGGGTGGCCCAGTCCGCGAGGTCCCGGGACCAGGCGCCGAGGAAGGCGAGCGCGACGACGTAGCCGACCAGCGCGAGCAGGGCCGGCAGCATGCCGAAGCCCCACCAGCGGCCGTGCCGGCCCACCCACTTCTGGCCCTCGACCAGGTACTTCATCCCCGCCGCAAGATCTCGCATGGGCGATCACCTTAGGGCTTCCGCACCCGGAACCGCGCATTGCCGTGTTCCTGCCAGTTCTGACCGGCAAGGGTCGCCCCCTCCTGCCGCGCCGCCCGCCGGGCCACTCTCGGTCTTCCCCCACCTGCAAGGAGGATCTGATGAAGCGTCAATTCGGCAGAGTCGTCGGCCTGCTGGCCGGCCTGGTGCTCGGCGCCGGCATGCTCGTGCTGCCCGCCGCCGCCTCGCCCGCGCCGTCGCCGAGCGTGGTCGGCGGCACGCGGGCGACGCAGGGCGAGTTCCCGTTCATGGTGCGGCTCTCGATGGGCTGCGGCGGCGCGCTGTACACCTCGCAGATCGTGCTCACCGCCGCCCACTGCGTCGACGGCACCGGTGCCGACAGCAGCATCACCGTCACCGCGGGAGCGGTCGACCTGAACAGCGGCAGCGCGATCAAGGTCCGCTCCTCGTACGTGTACCAGTCGCCCTCCTTCACCGGCGCCGAGAACGGCGACGACTGGGCGCTGATCAAGCTGGCCTCGCCGATGAACAGCAGCCTGGTCAGCACCCTGCCGATCGCCACCTCCACCGCCTACGACACGGGCACCTTCACCATCATGGGGTGGGGTGCCGCGCGCGAGGGCGGCGGCCAGCAGCGGTACCTGCTCAAGGCCACCGTGCCGTTCGTCGACGACGCCACCTGCGCCCGCGCCTATCCGGGGCTGAACGCCGCCGGCTCGCTCTGCGCGGGCTACGTCGCCCAGGGCGGCGTCGACACCTGCCAGGGTGACTCCGGCGGGCCGATGGTCCGCAAGGACGCGGCGGGCCGCTGGGTCCAGGTCGGCATCGTCAGCTGGGGCAACGGCTGCGCCCGCGCGGGCTACCCGGGCGTCTACAGCCAGGTGAGCACGTACGCGGCCGACATCGCCGCGGCGGCGGCCGGCCTCTGAGCCCACCCGCCGGGCCCGGTCCGACCGGTGCGGCAGGGCCGGCCACCACTCCCGCAGGTGGTGGCCGGTCCTGCTGTTCCATGGCGGACCGGGCGCCGCCGCGCTCGGGCAGGCGCCGCCGTGTCCCGGCAGGGGCCGCCGCGTCCGGGCCGGGGGGCTCGGCCCGGGCGTTCACCGGCGCAGCCATTCCCCGGCCCGCCGCTGCTCGCGGGCGATGCGGCCGGTGGTGGCCGGAGGCAGCCGGGCGAGCAGGGTGACGGCGGCATCGGCGTGACCGGCGAGGGCGTGGGCGCCGGCGAGGCGGGCGGTGACCAGGGCGTGGTCGCGCGGGTGGGCGGCCCGGTCGAGGAGCCGCAGGGCCCCCTCCAGCCGGGCCGCCGCGGTGCGGGCGTGGGCGGTGCGGCCGGTGCGGAGCGCGAGGTCCCGGTGGCAGGTGCCGTGGGCGACGGCCAGGACCAGCTCGGCGCGCACCGTCCAGGGCGTCGGCACGCCGGTGAGCAGTGCGGCGTCGGTCAGCCGCCGGGCGTCGGCCAGCGTCCGGTCGGCCTGCGCCGCCCGGCCGGCCAGTGCGTGGGCGTGGGCCTGGACGAGGGCGGCCCAGGCCCACAGCCCCGGCAGGGGAGGGGCGGTGGTCCGGGCGGCCTCGGCCAGGGTGAGTGCGGTGGCCGGGTCGCCGAGCCACCAGTACAGGGCGCTCTGGCGGACGAGCAGGGAGGCCGCGGTGGCCCGGTCGCCGGTCGCGCGGGCCCACTCCAGCCCGGTGGCGTACCAGCCGAGCGCGCGGGCGGGGCGGTCGCCCTCGAAGTGGGCCCAGCCGGCGAGCTCGGCGTACTGGGCGGCGAGCGAACGGTCGGCGCCGGGGGCCTCGCGGGGGCCGGGGTGCCGCCCGCCGAGCAGGGTGTGGGCGTGGTGCTCCAGGGCGGCGGCCAGCTCCTCGCCGCCGATCCGGCCCGCGGCGGCGCGGTAGGCGGCGAGCAGGTGGGCGAGCACCTCGACGGTGGCGGCGTCCGGTGGTGCGGCGCGGGCGGCGGGCGGTGTCCGGGCGGCGGCGCGTTCGCCGAGGCGTTCGCGCTCCTGCCGGACGGTCTGCCAGAGTTCGGCCAGCTCGCCGTCGGCGAGCAGGAGTTCGTCGGCCCGGGCGGGCATCCCCGGCGGCGGCCAGCGGCGGGCGTTCTCCACCCGGCTGATCAGCGAGTCGTGGTAGCCGAGCAGCCGGCCGAACTCGGCCTGGCTGAGGCCGCGGGCCTCGCGCCAGTGCCGCAGCCGGCGGCCGAAGCGCAGGCGGGCGGACTCGGGTTCCGTACGCGGCGGCGGCGGCGGCGGGGGTGGCGGGGCCGGGGGCGGTGGGGGCGGCGTGGGAGTGGGCGAGGGCGGCACGGGGTCTCCCGGAGGGGGCGGGGGAGCGCTCGTGGGGGAGCGTCATGCCCTGGTATCCCCGTTGACGTGCCTTGGTCAAACGAGAGGGATGGGTGGCGGGCCGGGAACGGCGCCGGGCCCGGGAGCCTTCGCAACGGCTCCCGGGCCCGGCGTTCCCGCGCGGGGCGGGCGGGTCAGGAGCCCGCCGCCACCGCGGCCCGCCGCCGTCGGCCCACCACGGCCGAGGCCGCCAGCACGATGGCTGCGGCGACCAGCGACAGGTACATCTGCTTGCGCCCGTCGGCGTCGGTGAACATGTACGCCATGACGAACCCGATCATGCCCATGGCCGTCCAGGTCAGGTACGGGTACAGCCACATCCGGACGGTGTGCCGCTCGGGCATCTCGCGCTCGATGATCTTCCGCATCCGCAGCTGGGTGGCGCAGATCACCAGCCAGACGAAGAGCGCCACGGCGCCGGAGGAGTTGAGCAGGAAGGCGAACACGGTGTCCGGCGAGGTGTAGTTGAAGAAGACCGCGACGAAGCCGAAGACCACCGAGGAGAGGATGGCCACCCGCGGCACGCCGCGCGAGGTCACGGTGGCGAAGGCCTTGGGCGCGTCCCCGCGCTGGCCGAGCGAGAAGGCCATCCGGGAGGCGGTGTACATCCCGGAGTTGAGGCAGGACAGCACCGCCGTCAGCACGATCACGTCCATCACCTGGCCGGCGCCCGAGATGCCGATGTGGTCCAGCACCGCCACGTACGGGCTGGCCTTCACGTCGGCGGAGTCCCACGGGAGCAGGGTGACCACGAGCAGGATCGAGCCCAGGTAGAAGATCCCGATGCGCCAGATGACGCTGTTGGTGGCCTTGCTGACCGCCTTCTCCGGGTCCTCCGACTCGCCGGCGGCCAGGGTGACGATCTCGCTGCCCATGAAGGCGAAGACCACGGTGAGCATACCGGTGAACACCGCGCCCACCCCGTGCGGCAGGAAGCCGCCGTGACCGGTGAGGTTGCTGGCGCCGACCGCGTGGGTGCCCGGCAGCAGACCGAAGGCGGCGAGGGTGCCGATCACCAGGAACGCGGCGATCGCGACCACCTTGATCCCGGCGAACCAGAACTCGAACTCGCCGTAGGAGGCGACCGAGAAGAGGTTGGTGGCGGTCAGCACCGCCATCACTATCAGCGCCCAGCCCCACTGCGGCACGCCGGGCACCCAGTTGTTGAGGATCTTCGCGCCGGCGGTCGCCTCGACCGCGAGCACCACGACCCAGAAGAACCAGTACAGCCAGCCGATGGAGAAGCCGGCCCAGCGGCCGAGCGCGCGGTCCGCGTACGCCGAGAAGGAGCCGCTCTGCGGGTCGGCCGCGGCCATCTCGCCGAGCATCCGCATCACGAGCACGACCAGCGCGCCGGCCAGCGCGTACGAGAGCAGGATGCCCGGGCCGGTGGTCGCGATGCCCGCGCCGGAGCCGACGAAGAGGCCGGCGCCGATCACGCCGCCGATGGCGATCATCGACAGGTGGCGGTTCTTGAGTCCGGCCTTCAGGTGGCCGTCGCCGCCCTCTCCGGTCGGACTCGGCTGGTGGGGGAGCCTGGTGGCCGTCGTGGGCTTGGTGGTGTCCGCACTCATCAAGGTGCCCTGTGCCTTTCCAGCGCGGTGTGACCCTCGACTCGTCGCGCCGGAGGGTGGGGGACTTGCCCGCGCATTGCGTCGCAACCTAACTTCTACGCCCGAGTATCGGAACAATGCTTTGATAACTGTTCGCTTACCGGACGTAAAAAGCCTGGTCAGGGTGGGTGGAAAGGTGGCATGGAAACCTCAGATCTGACGCATGGTCAGTATTCGAAAAGGTTGCCAAGCTCTGTTGGGGCTCAAATCGCCCGCACCTGCGCGGTCAGATCGGCCGCGCGTCGAGGACGGTGATCGCGGCCCCGTCCGCCGGTCGCCCGGTCAGCCGGGCGGCCAGGATCCGGGGGATGTCCTCCTCCTGCGAGTATCCGGGCAGGACGGTCACCTCCGCGCGCCGTGTGCCGGGCTCGCCCCGCACCGCGTACGTCACCAGGTAGTCGTACCGCTCCGGCGGCGGCGCCTGGTCCCGGTCCTGCCGGTCCTGCCGGCTCCGGACGGTCATCCGCATCGACCTCCTCGGCCCATTGTCGGCGCGGTGTGGACGATCCGCGCGAATCCGGGCAGAGTGGGACTCTCGGGGCATGCCGTAGGAGCATCCCGAGCGTGCTCGGCGCCGGCCGGTTCCCGGCGCCGGTCAGGAGCGACCCCATGCAGACCACCTGGAAGGGGACGATCAGCTTCGGGCTGGTCAGCATCCCCGTCCACTTGTACTCCGCGACCCAGGAGCACGACGTCCCGCTGCACCAGGTGCACGCCAAGGACGGCGGCCGGGTGCGGATGAAGCGGTACTGCGAGCAGGAGGAGAAGGAGGTCCCGTACGCGGAGATCGCCAAGGGGTACGAGTCCCCCGACGGGCGGACCGTGACGCTCTCCGACGAGGACCTCGCCGACCTGCCGCTGCCCAGCAAGAAGATCATCGACGTGCTGGCCTTCGTGGACGAGGGCGAGATCGATCCGCTGATGTTCTCCAAGGCCTACTACGTGGGCGTCGCCGACAAGGCCGCCGCCAAGCCGTACGCGCTGCTGCGCGACGCGCTCACCGAGTCCGGGCAGATCGCCGTCACCAAGATCGCGCTGCGCACCCGGGAGTCGCCCGCGGTGCTGCGGGTGCACGACAACACCCTGGTGCTCCAGACCTGCATCTGGCCCGACGAGGTCCGCCCGGTGGCCGGCATCGCGCCCGAGGGGGACGTCACCGTCCGGCCGCAGGAGCTCAAGATGGCGCGGTCGCTGATGGACACCCTCTCCGAGGACTTCGACCTGGCCCAGCTCCACGACGACTACCAGCAGGCGCTGCAGCAGGTGATCACCGCGCGGCTGGAGGGCGTGGAGGTCCCGCACGAGGAGGAGCCGGGCGAGGCGCCGGACAACGTGATCGACCTGATGGAGGCGCTGCGCAGCAGCCTCAAGCAGGCCAAGGGCGGGCGGGGCGCCGGAGCCGAGGGTGCCGGAGCCGGGGATGTCGACGCCGGGGAGGAGCCCGCGCCGCGCAAGCGCGCCCCGGCGAGGACGACCGCCCCGAAGGCGGGCCCGAAGTCCGCCGAGAAGTCCGCCGAGAAGACCTCCGCGAAGGCCTCCGCGAAGACCTCCGGGACAGGCGCCACGAGGAGTCCGGCGGCGAAGAGGACCGCCACCCGGAAGTCCTCGGCCCCCCGCAAGGCCTCCTGACCCTCCCGGGTCAGGCGTTCCTCCCATCCAGCCGTCCAGCCTTGGAGGCGATCCCGATGGACCTGCTGACGTACCAGGAAGTCGAAGCCCAGGCCGACGCCGCCGCGGGTCCCGAAGCCCGCAGGGCCCAGGGTTTCGGGCACCGCGTCTGGCACTGGCTGCTCAGTCTGAGCCCCACCGTGGTGACGTTCATGATCGCGCTCTCGATCGGCCTCTGCATGGTCGCCGTCCAGGTGAGCCTGCTGCCGGTGCTGATACCGATGGCGATCTTCTGGGGCCTGACGCTCATCGCGATGGGCGGCGTGATCGCCCGCTGGATGACCCCCGGGCCGGGCCGGCACCGCATGGCGTCCTGACCCGGCCGGGACGGGCACGGGGCCGGGAGGTCCGGCTCAGCCGATCCACACCGTGGTGACGTTGCAGAACTCCCGGATCCCGTGCCCGGACAGTTCCCGCCCGAACCCGGAGCGCTTGACGCCGCCGAACGGCAGCGCCGGGTGGGAGGCCGTCATGCCGTTGAAGAACACCCCGCCGGCCTGGATGTCCCGGACGAAGCGCTCCCGCTCGGCCTCGTCGGTGGTCCAGACGTTGGAGCTGAGCCCGAACGGCGAGTCGTTGGCGGCCGCCACCGCCTCGTCCAGGTCGGCCACCCGGTGGACGGTGGCGACCGGGCCGAAGGTCTCCTCCTGGTGGATCCGCATCGCCGGGGTGATGCCGGTCAGCACGGTGGGCTCGAAGAACCAGCCGGTGTCCCAGCCCTCCGGGCGTCCGCCGCCGCACTCCACCCGGGCGCCGCGGGTGCGGGCGTCCTCGACCAGTTCCTCCAGGTCGTCCCGGCCCTGGCGGCTGGCCAGCGGGCCGACGTCGGTGTCCTCGTCCATCGGGTCGCCGACCTTCAGCGCCCGCATCGCCTCGGTGAAGGCGGCGGTGAAGCGCTCGTACACGTCGGTGTGCACGATGAAGCGCTTGGCGGCGATGCAGGACTGGCCGTTGTTCTGCACCCGGGCCCGGACGGCGGTGCGCACCGCGGCGTCCAGGTCGGCGCTCGGCAGCACGACGAACGGGTCGCTGCCGCCCAGCTCCAGGACGGCCTTCTTGACCTCGTCCGCCGCGGTGGCCGCGACCGCCCGCCCGGCCGGCTCGCTGCCGGTGAGGGTGACGGCGGTGACCCTGCGGTCCCGGATCACGCCCTCGACCGCGCCCGAGCCGATCAGCAGCGTCTGGAAGCAGCCCTCCGGGAAGCCGGCCCGCCGGAACAGCTCCTCGATCGCCAGCGCGGTGCGCGGCACGTTGGACGCGTGCTTGAGCAGGCCGACGTTGCCCGCCATCAGGGCCGGCGCGGCGAACCGGACGACCTGCCAGAGCGGGAAGTTCCACGGCATCACGGCCAGCACCGGGCCGAGGGGGCGGTAGCGGACGTAGGCGCGGCTGGCGCCGGAGTCGGCGACGTCGGCCGGGGCCGGGTGCTCGTCGGCGAGCAGCGCCTCGGCGTTGTCCGCGTACCAGCGCATCGCCTTGGCGCACTTGGCGGCCTCGGCGCGGGAGGCGGCGAGCGGCTTGCCCATCTCCTCGGTCATGGTGCGGGCGACCGCCTCCTGCTCCCGGTCCAGCAGGTCGGCGGCGCGGTGCATCAGTTCGGCGCGGGCGGCGAAGGTGGTGCCGCGGTAGCCGTGGAAGGCGGCCTCGGCGCGGGCCAGCCGCCGCTCGATGCCGGCCGCGTCGAGCGGTTCGAAGGTCTGGAGGGTCTCGCCGGTCGCGGGGTTGACGCTGGCGATGGGCATGCGGGGCTCCCAGGTGGGTCGGGGTCCGGTGCGTCTGCCCTCACACCCTCCCTGACCGCCCGGCTCCGGGCACGCCTCGGCGCGCCCGGCGTGTCCCGGCGGGCGGGCGATCCGCTCCGCTCACTCCGGCAGCGACTCCACCCGGGCCGCCGCCTCCCGGGCCCTGGCCCCGGCCCTGGTCCGGGCCGCGGTGACCTGCCGGCCGGGGAAGCGGTGCAGGAACTCGGCCTCCAGCTCCCCGGTGCGCAGCGTGTGCCGCTTCAGCGCCTCCTCCGAGCCGTACAGGAAGGTCTCGTGGCGCGTGCGGTGGAGCTGTTCCAGCTCGTGCAGGAGCGTGTCGTTGCCCAGGGCGTGCGGGGAGATGCCCGCGGGCCGGATGTGCGGGTCGTCGGCGTGCCGCATCTCGGTGCCTCCTCGGCGGAAGTCCCCTCCTCCAGGGTGCCCGGGGACCGTCGCGGCTGCACCCGGCCGGTGGGCACGGATCGTAGGATGAATCTTTCCGCGTTCCTCAGAAACCATCCCGCCGACGCTCGGACAGATCGCCCATGCCGCTTCCCAAGGCCGAACTCCACCTGCACATCGAAGGCACCCTGGAGCCCGAACTCGCCTTCGAACTCGCCGCCCGCAACGGCGTAGAGCTGCCGTACGCCGACACCGAGGCGCTGCGCGAGGCGTACTCCTTCAGCGACCTCCAGTCCTTCCTGGACCTCTACTACGCGCTGATGGCCGTGCTGCGCACCGAGGACGACTTCGCCGACCTGGCCGACGCCTACCTGGCCCGGGCCGCCGAGCAGGGCGTCCGCCACGCGGAGATCTTCTTCGACCCGCAGGCGCACACCGCGCGCGGGGTCCCGCTGGGCGCGGTGGTGGACGGACTGACCCGGGCGCTGGAGCGCGGCGAGGAGCGGTACGGCATCAGCGCCCAGCTGATCATGTGCTTCCTGCGGGACGAGTCCGCCGAGTCCGCGCTGGAGACCTTCGAGGCCGCCCGCCCGTACTTCGACCGGATCACCGGCATCGGCCTGGACTCCGCCGAGGTCGGCCACCCGCCGGTGAAGTTCCGCGAGGTGTACCGCCGGGCCGCCGAGGCCGGGCTGCGGAGGGTCGCCCACGCGGGCGAGGAGGGCCCGGCCGCGTACATCACCGAGGCGCTGGACGTCCTCGGCGTCGAGCGGATCGACCACGGGCTGCGCTGCCTGGAGGACGGCGAGCTGGTCGCCCGCCTGGTGCGCGAGCAGATCCCGCTGACCCTCTGCCCGCTCTCCAACGTCCGGCTGCGCTGCATCGACACCCTCGCCGACCACCCGCTGGACGAGATGCTGGAGGCCGGGCTGCTGGTCACCGTCAACTCCGACGACCCGGCGTACTTCGGCGGCTACGTGGAGGACAACTTCCGCGCCGTGCGCGAGGCCCTCGCCCTCGACCAGGAGGCCCTGCGCCGGCTGGCGGCCAACTCCTTCCGCGCCTCCTTCATCAGCGAGCGGCGCCGGGCCGAGCTGCTCGCCGAGGTCGAGGCGTACGTCTTCTGACCCGCCCGTCCGTCGCGCCGGCCCGTCACCCGTCCAGGGGCGACGGGCCGACGCGCTCGTAGCGCAGCAGCGTCACGCCGTTGGTGAAGCGGTGGGTCTCGGCCAGGGCGAGCGGGGTGGGGTGGCCGGTCGGGCGGAAGAAGAGCGTGCCGCGGCCGAGCACGACGGGGTGGACGTAGAGCCGGAACTCGTCGATCAGGTCGAGGGCGAGGAAGGACTCGGCCAGGTTCGCGCCGCTGAGGCAGAGGTCGCCGCCGGGGCCGGCGGTGAGGGCGGCGACCGACTCCGGGGTGACCTCGTGGACGACGGTGGTGTTCCAGTCGGCGTGGTCGAGGGTGCGGGAGAAGACGGTCTTCGGCATCGCGCGCCAGATGCCCGCGAACTCGGCCGTCGGACCGTCGGCGGCCGGGTCCTGGTCGGCGGTGGGCCAGACGGAGGCCATCAGCTCGTGCGTCACCCGGCCGGAGACGAAACCACCCATTCGGGCGAGCTCGCGATTGAAGTGGGTGTGCACCTCGTCGTCGACGAGGTTCCAGCCGAGGTCGTGGTCCGGGCCCTCGAAGTAGCCGTCCACGGACAGGGAGACGAAGAGGACGATCCTGCGGCGCATCGGCGGCCTCACCGGGAGACGGTCCGCCGCCCCTGCCGCGGGGGAAGGGGCGGCGGACGGGATCAGATCAGGGTGCTCCAGTAGTACCAGAACCGGTCGAGGATCAGCAGCGCGATCACCGCGTACCAGAGGGCCGGGACGACCCAGTGGTAGCGGGCCGCCTCCCGGACGGCCGTCCGCAGCCGCGGGCCCACCGGGATCACGCCCGAGCGCAGGTTGTGCAGCGTGGTGTACCAGAACAGCGGGATCACCGCGGTCCACACCACCATGCAGTACGGGCAGAGCGCACCGATCCGGTACAGCGCCTGGTACATCAGCCAGGTCACGAAGCCGACCCCGAACACCGTCCCGGCCTGCAGGCCGAGCCAGAACCAGCGCCGGAACGCCGCCCCCGAGAGCAGCCCGGCACCGACCGCGACGACCACCCCGAAGGCGACCAGCCCGATCAGCGAGTTGGGGAAGCCGAAGGCCTCCGCCTGCGCGCTGCGCATGATCGAACCGCAACTGATGATCGGGTTGATGTTGCAGTTGGGGACGTAGGACGGGTCCTCCAGCAGCCGGATCTTGTCCAGGGTGAGGACCGCCGAGGCGAACAGGCCGACGGCGCCGCCGATCAGCAGCAGCCAGGCGAACGGGCGGCTCGCGCCGTACGTGGGCCGTACGTCGGGCGCGCCGGCCGTCATCCGGTCACCTGCTTGACCATCGCGGTGAACTGCTCGGGGGAGACGGCCTTGCCGTTGGAGAGGACGTCCAGCTTCCGGCCGTCCAGCTTGACGGTCGGGGTGCCGGTGACGTCGCTCTTGTTGAACTCCTCGTTGACCTTGGCCGCCCACGGCGCGTAGGTGCCGTCCTGGACGGCCTTCACGAAGGCGTCCGTCTTCAGGCCGGGCACCTGGCCGGCCAGGTCCAGGACGTGGTTGACGTCGCCGAAGGCGTCGCTGCGCTCGTCCGGCTGGTTGGCGTACAGCACGTCGTGGAAGGCCTTGAACTTGTCCACGCCCTCGTTCAGCGCGGCGCCGGCCGCGGCCAGCGCGGTGCGCGAGCCCTTGCCGCCGAGGTTGTTGTCCAGGAACGTCGCCAGGTGGTACTGGACCTTGTACGTGCCGTCGTCCGCGAGCTGCTGGATCGCCGTGCCCGTGGTGGTCTCCAACTGCTCGCAGAACGGGCAGCGGAAGTCCTCGTAGACGTCCAGGGTGTGCGGGGCGTCGGCCTTGCCGTAGGTGATCACGGTGCCGTCGGTGCCGCTCGCGTTGGCCGGCACGACCAGCGGGCCGTTCGCGGCGCTCGAACCGGAGCCGGAGGAGCCGCCGACGGCGAAGGCCACGCCCGCCGCGAGGGCGAGGACGGCGACCGAGGCGCCGCCGACCACCACCCGGCGGCGGATGCGCTCGGAGCGCTCGGCCTGGGCGCGGGCGACGCGCATGCGGTCGGTGGCGGAGGCCTTCTTGGCGGTCTTGCGGGTGTTGCTCATGGGGTGTCGTCCTGTGCTCTCGGGCGTACGGGGCGGCGCGGCCGGTCGGGGCCTGCGCGGGGGAGAGAACAGCCGACTGAGCGGGCGGGGAGGCCCGCGGCTCAGACGGCCAGGGCGAACACCGGCGGACCGCGCCGGACGGCCGGGCGGACGACGACGTCCTCGGCGGGGACCAGCGCACGGCTGGCCCGGGGGAACGGCACCCGCGCCGGCGGACGGGCCGGCAGCGGGGCGGCCAGCAGCCGCAGCCAGCGGGCGGCGGCCGGCAGATGGCGGTGCAGGAACTCGCCCACCATCCGGACGGCGCCGGCCAGGCAGCACAGCGCGGCGTCCGCACGGCGCAGCCAGTAGGCGCCGGCCAGCGCGATCACCGTGTGCAGCAGCAGGAGCAGCAGCACACCGGTCCGGGCGGAGACGCCGTGACCGAGCAGGAAACCGCCGAGCGAACCGCCACCGCACAGCAGCGGCTGGAGGCCGTGCCCGGCGCCGGGCGGCAGCGAGGGACACGTGCTCTGCGCGAGGTCGAACAGCGCGCCGGCGCCCAGCTCCAGGGGCAGGAACACCGCCGCGATCGCCGGGAAGCCGCGCTCGCGGCCGGCCAGCGAGAAGGCCACCGCGAAGACGGCGGCCGAGGCCAGCAGCATCGGGCCGACCGGCAGCGTACGGCCGGTGACCAGCACCTGGCCGAGCCCGGCGAGCAGCACGACCAGCGCGGCGAAGACCGCCGCGCGGAGCGTCCTGGTGACCGGCCCGATGTCCATGGCACCCGAGTCTGCCACAGGTTGAAACCGAAACGGTCTGCCGGACGGTGCGCTGTGAAGAGCCTCACCGACCGCGCTGAGCTGGGCTTATCCGATGCTTACGGGTGGCGCCGGGAGCCTGCGCCCGGGTGTCCGACGGTTCCGGGCCGGCCCCGACGGCGTTCACCCGCGCCTCGACCAGCTCCCGGAAATGGTCCAGATCCTCCCGCACCGCCCGCTCGATCGCCCCGGCCTGGGCGAAACCGCGCGGCCCGCCGAACTCGCGCCGCACCGCCTCCGCGTCGTACTCCACCCGGATCTGCAACCGGGTGTGCCGGGCATCGAGCGGCAGCAGCGCGAAGGCGCCGCGCAGCGGGAGCGGATCCAGGGTCCGCCAGGCCATCACCCGGCCCCGGCCGCGGTCGGTGATCTCGGCATCGACCGAGCGCCGCGCGCCGTCGACCTCCACCCCGAGGTGCGCGAGGTTCCGGCCGTGCGGCTGGGCGCTGCTGACGCCGTCGACGAACCGGGGGTACTCGTGCACCCGGTGCAGTTGCTCCCAGGCGGCGAGGACGGGGGCGGCGATGTCGATCTGTTCCTCAAGGGTGCTCATTGTGCGCGGCACCTCCCTGGGTCCAGCGTGCGCCTTGGGGTGGGGGTGGGCAAAGGGGGGGGCGGGAGGGGGCGCTCTCGGGCGCGCGGGGGGTGGTGGGGTGGGGGAGACTGGGCGCATGCCGGAGCTGCCCGAGGTCGAGGCGTTGAGTGTCTTTTTGTCCGAGCGGTTGATCGGGCGGGTGATCGCTCGGGTGCAGCCGGTGGCGATCAGTGCGCTGAAGACGTACGACCCGCCGGTGACGGCGTTGGAGGGGCGGACGGTCGGGGCGGTGGGCAGGCGCGGGAAGTTCCTGGACGTCGAGGCCGAGGGGCTGCACCTGGTGGTTCACCTGGCCCGGGCCGGTTGGCTGCGGTGGAAGGAGGGCCTGCCCGTCGAGCCGCCGCGGCCGGGGCCGCGCAACCCGTTGGCGTTGCGGGTGCGGCTGGCGGGTGAGGCCGGGGACGGGTTCGACCTCACCGAGGCGGGGTCGAAGAAGGGGCTGGCGGTGTACGTGGTGCGGGATCCGGCGGAGGTGCCGGGGGTGGCCCGGCTCGGGCCGGACCCGCTGGACCCGGCGTTCACCCTGGCGGACTTCGCGGTGCTGTTGCACGGCGAGCGGCGGCGGCTCAAGGGTGTGCTGCGGGACCAGGGTGTGCTGGCGGGGGTGGGCAACGCCTACTCGGACGAGGTGCTGCACGCGGCCCGGATGTCGCCGTACAAGCTCGCCGGGAGCCTGACGGAGGACGAGGTGGCCCGGCTGTACGAGGCGCTGGGCGGCACGCTGCGCGAGGCGGTGGAGCGTTCGCGCGGGCTGGCGGCGGGGGAGCTGAAGGCGGAGAAGAAGCTCGGGCTGCGGGTGCACGGCCGGACCGGTCAGCCCTGCCCGGTCTGCGGGGACACGATTCGTGAGGTGTCCTTCGCGGACTCCTCGTTCCAGTACTGCCCGACCTGCCAGACCGGGGGCAAGCCGCTGGCGGACCGGCGGCTGTCGCGGCTGCTGAAGTGACGGCCGCGGTGGGTGGGACGGTTCGCGGCCGTCCCACCCGGCGTTCGTCGGTCAGCGCTTGATGGCGACGCCGCCCCAGTAGTACGCGGCCTTCGGGTCGGCCGGGGGCTCGCCGTCCGGGCGCCAGGCCAGCACCGGGGCGACGCCCGGCTCGACCAGATCCCAGCCGTCGAAGAAGCGGACCACGTCGTCGTAGCCGCGCGGCACCAGGGTCATCCCGCCGGCCCGGGCGGCTTCGGCGACCTTGCCGACGGCCTCCGGGTCGAAGTCCGGGGTCGGGGTGGTCAGGGCGATGCAGCTGCCGGCCGGAAGGGCGTCGCGCAGCGCGGCCACCCGGCCCCACGGGTCGTCCTCGTCGGCGATCAGCATCAGGACGGCGATCATCAGCAGGCCGACCGGCTGGGTGAGGTCGAGGGTGGCGGTGAGCGCCGGGTCGGCGAACAGCTCCTCGGGCTTGCGCAGGTCGGCGTGGATGTAGGTGGTGCGGCTGGCCGGGCTGGAGACCATCAGCGCGCGGGCGTGGGCGAGCACGATCGGGTCGTTGTCGACGTAGACCACCCGGGTCCCGGGGCTGACCGCCTCGGCGATCTCGTGGGTGTTCGGCGAGGTCGGGATGCCGGTGCCGAGGTCGAGGAACTGGCGGATGCCGTGCTCCCGGGCCAGGTAGCGCACGGCCCGGCCCTGGAACGCCCGGTTGGCCTTGGCCATCGCCTTGACGCTGGGAACGGCCTGCTCGATGGCCTGCCCCATGGCGCGGTCCGGCGGGAAGTTGGTCTTCCCGCCCAGCCAGTAGTCGTACACGCGCGCAGAGTGCGGGGCGGTGGTGTCGACGCCGAAACGTTCCCACTGGCTGAGCTCGGGGGAGTCGTCGTCCTGCGGGCCCGGGCGGGGGGAGTCCTGACTTGTCGTCATGGCCACGTCCTCTGATGGCAGATCATCACACTGGGGAAGGCACAGCGTAGCGGTCCGGACAGGAGGTGGAGCGTCCGGTCGGGGAAGATCCGTGGAAGATCTTCGGGGGCGGGGTGGACGGCCGATGGCCCTGGGCCGTCGGAGTGGTGATCGGGGCCGTCGGAGTTGCCCCCGGGAGGGGCGGCGACGGCCGGGGCATGCATCCACAATGCTGTCAGATCGTCAGATTACTTCGCGCAGATTGCTACTGGTTGCGGCGGGAATGTCCCTCCTGGGCACGGCTGCCGGATGTCGGAGCTACGTGGGCGGCGGGGAGGGCGGAGCCGCGGACGGGGCGGGCGGCGCCGCCGCCCCGTCCGCCCCGGTGGGGCCCGAGGGGGCGCCGGGAGGGCCGGGTGCCGCACCGGCCGCGGCCGCCGCGCCGTCGGTGACCCCGGGGGGCACGCCGTCCGCGGCGTCCTCGTCGGCGCCGCCGTCCGCCGCGCCGAGTGCGGCGCCCGTACGCCGGGTGCTCACCGAGGCGGAGGCCAAGCCGGTGTACGACCTGGACCCGGAGCGGCGGGTGGTGGCGCTCACCATCGACGACGGCCCGGACCCCCGCCACACGCCGACCGTGCTGACGCTGTTGGAGCAGTACGGGATCAGGGCGACGTTCTTCCTGATCGGCGAGAACGCGGTCGAGCACCCCGCCCTGGTGCGGGAGATCGCGGACCGCGGCCACCACATCGCCAACCACACCTGGACCCACCCGGACCTGCGGCACCTGTCCGAGGCCAAGGTGCGGGACGAGCTGGAGCGCACCTCCGACCTGCTGCACCGCACCACCGGCCGGCAGCCCACCTGGTTCCGCGCGCCGGGCGGGGACTGGTCCGCGGCCTCGCTCAAGGTGGCCGCCGACCTCGGGATGCGGAACATGGCCTGGTCGGTGGACCCGAGGGACTGGGCCCGGCCCGGCACCTCGGCGATCATCGACCGGATCCTCAAGAACGTCCGGCCCGGGTCGATCGTGCTCAACCACGACGGCGGCGGGGACCGCTCGCAGACGGTGGCGGCGCTGAAGGCGTACCTGCCGGTGCTCGTCGACTCGGGGTACTACTTCACCGCTCCGCCGAACTGACGGGGGTTTCCGGTGGACCTCCGCAGGGTGACGGGTAGCGGTTTCAACCTTTAAACCACTCGAATAGGTGGATTAGAAGAACCGTTTTTGCGGATTTTGGGCCTCTAGGGTGATCTCGCACCGATGAATCCGGGTACCGCCGGGTACCACCTGAAAGGCCCTCACCCATGCGTCTCCGCAACGCCGTGCTCGCCGCCGCCAGCGCCGTCGCCCTCGTCCTCGCCGTTCCCTTCTCCGCCAACGCCGCGGAGGGCGATTTCCTCTACAAGGTCGGCCCCGGGGTCCTCACCGGCCTCGCCGACCCGCGGAGCGGCGAGTGCATCGACCTGCCGTGGACGACCGAGGACGCTCCGGGCTTCGCGCCGGAGAACCTCACCCGCTCCACGGCCACGGTCTTCCTGGACTCCGGCTGCGCGGGTGACGTGTTCTACGTCATGAACCCCGGCAAGAAGCTCGGCGACCGGCTGAAGCTGCGCTCCGTCGTCTTCTCCTGAGCGGACCGTCACCGCTGATCCGAACGGTCCGGCGCCGCGTCGGGAGCCGCCGGACCATCCGCCGAACGGCCCCACCGCCTGTGCCGTGGGGCCGTTCGGGTGGACGCGATCGTGCCGCTGGCGCCCGCGCTCTACACCTTCTCGACCTTCCACTGCATGACGATCTCGCTCGGTGAGGGCGGGGAGGGCCTCGGGACGGTCTGGGGCGAGCAGACGGCCCGGCGGATGCCGGCGGTGGCCGGGTTCCGCTCGGTCGAGGCGAAGCGGGTCGAGGGGGACGTGCTGAACCTGTACTGCGTGGCGCGGCTCGACGGCGCGGCGCAGGGCTGACGGCGCACGGGCGGGCTTCCCGGGCGGGGGTGACCGGGCGGATCTCCCGGCCGGGTGGCCGGGGCCGCACGGGCGGCGTAGGTTCGAACTGTCCGGCCCGGTCGCCGGCGCCTTGCCGTGCCCGTACGCCCTGCCGTCCTCGTGCGGCCCACCGTGCCCCGTCGGGCGCAGCAACCTGGGCAGAGCGAAGGAGGGCCTGGGATGACCGGCAACGGCTACGCGCACCCCGAGACGTTGGTCCGCACCGAATGGCTGGCCCACCACCTGGACGACGGGACGATCCGGGTCGTCGAGGTGGACGAGGACACCGAGGCCTACGACCGGGACCACATCCCCGGCGCGGTCGGCTGGAACTGGACCACCGACCTGCACAGCCAGGTCGGCCGGGACTACGTCGACCGCGACGGCGTCCAGCACCTGCTGCGGGCGGCCGGGGTCGAGGACGACACCACCGTCGTGCTCTACGGCGGCAACAACAACTGGTTCGCCGCCTACGCCTACTGGCTGCTGCGGCTGCGCGGCTACGGGCCGGTGCGGCTGCTGGACGGCGGGCGCAAGAAGTGGGAGCTGGAGGGGCGGGAGCTCACCCCCGAGGTGATGGACTACCAGCACACCGGCTACCGGATCGGCGGGCCCGAACGGCCGGAGCTGCGGGCGCTGCGGGACGAAGTCCTGGCCAAGGCGGAGGTGTTCGCCAAGCCCGGGGCGGACGCGGTGCTGGTGGACGTCCGCTCGCCGGCCGAGTTCCGGGGCGAGCTGATCGCACCCCCGCACCTTCCGCAGGAGCAGGCGCAGGTGCCCGGGCACATCCCGGGCGCGGTCAACGTCCCCTGGTCGCAGGCGGCCAACGACGACGGGTCGTTCCGCTCGGCGGAGGAACTGCGGGAGCTGTACGCGGGGAAGGGCGTGGAAGCGGAGCGCGAGGTGATCGCGTACTGCCGGATCGGCGAGCGCTCCGCGCACACCTGGTTCGCGCTCACCGAGCTGCTCGGGTACCCGCACGTGAAGAACTACGACGGCTCGTGGACGGAGTACGGCTCGCTGGTGCGGGCACCGGTGACGCTCGGAGCGTGAGTGGCGGGTGGGGCGGGGGTGACGGGTGGGATGCGGGCGCCGGGTGGGGCCCGCGGGAGGGTGTGACGGCTTCGCGGCAGCGCTGCGAAGCCGTCATGTCGGCGGGTTTCTTTTCATGAACATCTCACAATTTGGGAGTGGACGGGGCGCACCCGGGACAAGGATCGATCCAACCCCATCGTTCCGGTGATCCCTGGAGGACCACGTGCGCAAGAGGCTGATCGTCTCTGCTGCCAGTGCCCTGAGCCTGTTCCTGGCCGTTCCCGCCTCGGCTTCCGACTTCCAACCCGGCGCGGCCGGGGTCGGCGACCCGTACTACCCGACCTACGGAAACGGCGGCTACCGCGTCTCCCACTACGACATCCGGCTGAAGTACCAGCCCGCCACCGACGAACTGGAGGGCACCACGACGATCCTCGCCACGGCGACCCAGAACCTCTCCCGGTTCAACCTCGACTTCGCGCTGAACGTCTCCGAGGTCCGGGTCAACGGGCGGCCCGCGACCTTCGCCACCAGCGGCGAGCAGGAGCTGGAGATCACCCCCGCCCGGCCGCTCGCCAAGGGCGCCCAGGCCACCGTGGTGGTGCGCTACAAGGGCGTGCCGTCCACCGTGAAGCGGTACGGCTTCACCAGCTGGCACCGCACGCCGGACGGCGGGATCGCGGCGAACGAGCCCGAGGCGGCCTGGTGGTGGTTCCCGAGCAACGACCACCCGACCGACAAGGCCACCTACGACGTCTCGGTCCTCGTGCCGGACGGCACCCAGGCGATCAGCAACGGCGTGCTGACCGGCACCACCTCCCAGGCGGGCTGGACCCGGTACAGCTGGCGCGAGAACAAGCCGCAGGCGACGTACCTGGCCACGCTGGCGATCGGCAAGTTCGACGTCACCCGGGACACCACGGCCAGCGGGCTGCCGGTCTACAACGCGTACAGCAAGGACCTCGGGGAGAACGCCGACGCGGCCCGGGCGAGCGTCGAGCGCACCGGCGAGCTGGTGGACTGGCTGAGCGGCTACTTCGGCGAGTACCCGTTCAGCTCCGTCGGCGGCTACGTCCCCAATGTGCCGACCGGCTACGCCCTGGAGACCCAGACCCGGATCTTCTACAGCCCCCGGCAGTTCGCCAAGGGCTCCAACACCTCCGTGGTCGTGCACGAGCTGGCCCACCAGTGGTACGGCGACAGCGTCTCGCTCTCCCGCTGGAGCGACATCTGGCTGAACGAGGGCTTCGCCCGGTACGCGCAGTTCCTCTGGTCGGAGCACGAGAACGAGGGCACCGCGCAGGAACTGGCCGACTACGTCTACGCCTCGCACCCGGCCGACGACCCGTTCTGGAAGATCAAGCCGGGCGACCCGGGCCCGGACGACCAGTTCTCCGGTGCGGTCTACGAGCGCGGTGCGGTGGCCGTCCAGGCGCTGCGCAACGCCGTCGGGGACGAGAAGTTCTTCCGGATCCTGAAGGGCTGGCCCACCGAGCGCCGCTACGGCAACGCCACGATTCCGGAGTTCCAGGCCTACGCCGAGCAGGTCTCCGGGAAGAAGCTCGGCGACGTGCTGAACACCTGGCTGTTCACCCCGAGCAAGCCCGCCGTCGGACCGGTGCCGCCGGGCACCGCTGCCTCGGCCTCGCTGGCGCCGGGCGCGAACACCGGCCGGGACGCGGGGCAGCCCCCGGCCGAGCCGAAGTCCTGGAAGAAGATCCAGGAGACCAACTCGGTGCACGAAGCCCATAACTGACGACATGCCGGACCAGCCGACGTGACGGCTCCGCGGTACCGCTCCGGAGCCGTCATGTCGGCGCGTTTCTTTTCATGAAGATCTCACGATCGGGGAGTGGGCGAGGGGTTGACGGGAGAAGGATCGATTCGACCCCGTCGTTCCGGTGATTCCTGGAGGACCATGTGCGCAAGAGGCTGATCGTCTCCGCCGCCAGTGCCCTGAGCCTGTTCCTGGCCGTTCCCGCTTCCGCTTCCGACTTCCAACCCGGCGCGGACGGGGTCGGGGACCCGTACTACCCGACCCTCGGCAACGGCGGGTACAGCGTGTCGCACTACGACATCCGGCTGAAGTACCAGCCCGCCACCGACGAGCTGGAGGGCACCACGACGATCCTGGCCACGGCGACCCAGGACCTCTCCCGGTTCAACCTCGACTTCGCGCTGAAGGTCTCCGAGGTCCGGGTCAACGGGCGGCCCGCGACCTTCGCCACCAGCGGCGATCAGGAACTGGAGATCACCCCTGCCCGGCCGCTGGCCAAGGGCGCCCAGGCCACCGTGGTGGTGCGGTACAAGGATGTGCCGTCCACCGTGGAGAAGTACGGCGGCTACACCGCCTGGCGCCGCACCCCGGACGGTGCGGTGGTGGCCGGCGAGCCCGTGTCGGCCGGCTGGTGGTTCCCGAGCAATGATCACCCGAGCGACAAGGCGACCTTCGACGTCTCGGTGCTGGTGCCGGACGGCAACCAGGTGATCAGCAACGGCGTGCTGACCGGCACCAGCTCGCAGGCGGGCTGGACCCGGTACAGCTGGCGGGAGAACAAGCCGCAGGCGACCTATCTGGCCACGCTGGCGATCGGCAGGTTCGACGTCACCCGGGACACCACGGCGAGCGGGCTGCCGGTCTACAACGCGTACAGCAAGGATCTGGGTGACAACGCCGCCGCGGCGCGGGCGAGTATCGAGCGCACCGGCGAGTTGGTGGACTGGCTGAGCGGCTACTTCGGCGAGTACCCGTTCAGCTCCGTCGGCGGCTACGTCGCCAACACCCCGTCCAGTGGCGCCCTGGAGACCCAGACCCGGGTCTCCTACGGCCCCGGGCTGTTCGCCAGGGGCACCAATACGTCGGTGGTCGTGCACGAGCTGGCCCACCAGTGGTACGGCGACAGCGTCTCGCTCTCCCGCTGGTCCGACATCTGGCTGAACGAGGGCTTCGCCGAGTATGCGCAGTTCCTCTGGTCCGAGCACGAGAACGAGGGCACCGCACAGGAACTGGCCGACTACATCTACGCCTCACGCCCGGCCGACGACCCGTTCTGGACCGTCAAGCCGGGCGACCCGGGCGAGGACAACCAGTTCTCCCTCGCGGTGTACTACCGCGGCGCGCTGGCCATCCAGGCGCTGCGCAACGCCGTCGGGGACGAGAAGTTCTTCCGGATCCTGAAGGGCTGGCCCACCGAGCGCCGCTACGGCAACGCCACCATTCCGGAGTTCCAGGCCTACGCCGAGCAGGTCTCCGGGAAGAAGCTCGGGGACCTGCTGAACACCTGGCTGTTCACCCCGAGCAAGCCCGCCGTCGGACCGGTGCCGCCGGGCACCGCTGCCGCGGCCTCAGCCTCGGCCTCGCTGGCGCCGGGCGCGGACGCCGGCCGGGACGCGGGGCAGCCCCCGGTCGAGCCGAAGTCCTGGAAGAAGATCCAGGAGACCAGCTCGGTGCACGAGGGACGTCACTGACGGCAGGGCGGCACAGGAGGATCGGGCCGGCGGTTCCGCGCGTACGGCGGGGACCGTCGGCCCGGCCTATGCCGCTCCGGGGCCGTCGGCCGCCAGCAGTTCGGTGAGGCGGCGGACGGCGAAGGGTATGAGCTCGCGGACCGGGACCAGGCGGCAGGCCGCCTCGCCGACCAGCACCTCGCGGATGCCCGCCCGCTCCTCGAACTCCCGCCCCACGACAGGGAAGTGGGTGTCGTTGTCGTCCGCCACGTCCGGTGCCTCGATCCAGACCCGCTCGCCCTGGATCGCCATCGGGAAGCGGCGGAGCTTGAGCCGGCGGTTGGGCGCGAAGGTCTCCGCGTAGTGCAGGAAGGTGTTGCGGTTGTGGCCGACGCCGACCAGCAGCACGTACCCGCCGAGGTCGTGCAGCGCGCCGAAGGGCGACTCCCGGCCGACGGCGAAGCCGAGCGAGCGCCGGGCGGTGACCTCCCGGGCGTGTGCGCCCACGGCGGCGACCGAGACCTGCGGGTGGGTGCTGCGCAGGCTCTCCGGCAGGGTGCGCAGTGCCTCCGCCACCGCGCCCGTGGCGGAGGACATCTCGGAGTGGAACATCGGTACGGCGGACCGGAGTTCGGCCACTTCGGGCCCGGGGGCGCCGCTGTGCCCGGGAGCCGGGTCACGGACCGTGTCGGAGGTGAAGGTGGGCGCGGCGACGGTGCCGCCGGGCCCGACCGCCGCGCGCAGGCTGGCCACCACGGCCGCCGCGCCGCCCTCGACCCGGCCGAGGCTGGAGAGCGAGGAGTGCACGATCAGCGCCATGCCCTCGCGGACGCCCGCCCGGTGCCAGCCCTCCACGAGGTCGGCGGTGGTGAGCGGGCCGGTGCCCGGTGTGGTCATGGTGCCCCCTGCGGTGCTGTTCGTGCTGGGATCGTTCGGGGCCGACCATAGCGGGTGGCACTGACAGTCGGTCAGGACGGGGGTGCCGTCGGCCGGTCCGCGGGCCGGAGCCCGGGTCGGAACCCGGTCCGGATCGCGGGTCGGTGCGCGATCCGGCTCACGATCCGGCTCACGGTCGGGCGGCCGGTCGCAGGCGCGGGTAGTCGGTGTAGCCGGTGGCCTCCTGGCCGTAGAGGTGGGTGGGGTCGACGGGGGCGAGCGGACCGTCCGCGGCGAACCGTTCCGGCAGATCGGGGTTGGCGATGAAGGCGCGGCCGTAGGAGACCAGGTCGGCCAGGCCGGCGGCGAGCACCGCCTCGCCGCGCTCGCGGTCGGTGGCGGCGCGGTTCTCGCCGACGTTGCCGATCAGCGGGCCGGACCAGCGCGGTCGCAGGTCGGCCAGGGCCGGGTAGTCGTCGTTGTCGGTGAGGTGGAGGTAGGCCAGGCCGAGGGCGTCGAGTTCGCCGAGCAGCGCGCGGTAGACCGGCGCGGGGTCGGCCTCGTGCATGCCGAACTGCGGGTTGCCGGGGGACAGTCGCAGGCCGAGGCGGTCGGGGCCGACGGCCTCGGCGACGGCGGTGACCAGCTCGATCGGGAAGCGCAGCCGGTCGGCGAGGGTGCGCGGGCCGTACTCGTCGGTGCGCAGGTTGGTGTTGTCGGCCAGGAACTGGTGGATCAGGTAGGAGTTGGCGCCGTGGAGTTCGACGGCGTCGAAGCCGGCGTCGAGGGCCAGGCGGGCGGAGCCGACGTGGTCGGCGACGGTGCGGTGGATCTCCTCGCGGGTCATGGCGCGCGGGGTGACGGCCTCGGCCTTGCCGCCGTCCTTGACGTGCACCGGGCCCGGGGCGGGGACGGCGGAGGGGCCGGCCGGGACGTCGCCGAGCAGCCGGTTGAGCGGGTGGCCCTGGCGTCCGCCGTGCATCAGCTGGGCGACGATCCGGCCGCCGGCGGCGTGCACGGCCTCGGTCACCGCGCGCCAGCCGGCCACGTGCGCGGGCGTCTCCAGGCCGGGCAGGCGCCAGCCGGACTGGCCCTGCCGGCTGGGCCAGATGCCCTCGGTGACGATCAGGCCGGCGCTCGCGCGCTGGGCGTAGTGCTCGGCGACGACGGGCAGGGGCGTACCGTCCTCGGCGGCCCGGTACCGCGTCATCGGGGCCATGACGACGCGGTTCGGCAGGTCGAGCCGGCCGAGGCGGTACGGGGTGAGCAGGGTCGCGGTGGCGGTGGTGGTCATGCCGGTACGGTAAAACCTGACATCAGTGTCAGGTTCAAGCGCGCTCGGCGGCCTCGGTGAGGATCAACTCCTCGATGCCGTAGAGGAATCGTTCCATCGCGGCGCGCGGGAGCAGGGACGGGTCCGCCGTCATGGCCAGGCTCAGCGCCTCGGCGGACTGCAGGACGTCCAGGGCGTAGGTCAGGCCGGGGCGCGGTTCGAACTCCACCGGCCAGGTGAGCGTGGTCCGGTCCTCGCCGGGGTCGGCCGCCACCGGGAGGAGCTCCCGGGTGTCGTTGAACACGCAGGAGCGGTCCGCGAGTCGGACGCCCTCCGCGGTCAGTCGCGCGACCTCGGCGGCCAGGGCCGACCTGTCGTAGTACGCGTGCCGGTAGGTGCCGATCGCCGCGGCGTGGGTCCGGCGCACCACCTCGCCGAACTCGGCCGTGGCGTCCGGAAGACGGAACAGGCCGTCGCCCGCGACCACGCTCACCGCGTCGGCCAGTTCGGGCAGGAAGCGGTTGTTGACCACGACGTTCAGCACGGCCTCGGTCGAGCCGGCGAGCCGGGCGGTCATCGCCGCCGTCGCGGCGAGCAGCACCGAGCCCGTGCTGACCCGGTGCCTGGCCGCCACCCGCTCGACGGCTCGGGGCAGGGCGGGGGAGCGGAGCACCGCGTTCGGGAACCGGGCGGGCTGCTCGGCGGCCGGCGGGAAGAGCCGGTCCGGGCCCAGTCGGAGCTTGCGCACGAACTGCTTGCGGGCCGCCGCATCGCGCCGCAGGCCCCGGTCGGAGGTCTGGAACTCGGCCTCCTCCAGCGGCTGTCGGGTGGATCGGCGCAGCTCGGCCAGCTCCTCGGGCGAGCCGCCGAGGCAGAGCGCGGCCAGGTCGGCGACCAGCCGGCTCATTCCGGAGCCGTCCACCGCGGTGTGCGAGAGCACCAGGCTGACGTGCCGGACCAGCCCGTCCGCCGTCACCGCGCCGATCCGCAGCGGCCACTGGACGGCGGTGTCGAAGGCCTGGGCCGCCAGTTCCTCGTGCAGCCGGGCGCCCGGCCCGGCCGGGTCCTGGCCTTCCCCGGCGGTCAGCAGGTGGACGGCCAGGGTGCCTTCGCCGTCCACGGTCTGGCGGAGGTCGCCGGCCTCGTCCGGGAGCAGGCGGGTGTGCAGCGAGTCGTGCAGGTGCAGCAGCTGTTCCAGCGCGGTCAGCAGGACCGGCAGCGGCAGCCCCGGGTCCAGCGGCGCCGCGGTGGCGATGTTGTAGCGCGGCGCATCGGCCGGCGGCAGCTGTCGTACGGCGTCCCAGATGGCCCGTTGGCCCCAGGTGGCCGGGCCGGATCCGGTCCGGCCGGACGAGAAGGGGATCTCCAGCAGTTGACGAGTGGTCACCGATCGGCTCTCCGTGGTGCGGTGGTCGTTGAGTCGTGCCGGTGCGTTGGGAGCGCGGGTGCTGCTGGGGAGAGTGTGGCGCACCGCCCGCCGCGCGTCGAGGGCTGCGCCGGTGGCGCCGGTCGAGTGCGCGGGTCCGTCGAGGCGGGCCGGGTGGAGCCTGCCCGCTCGTCGCCACGGGTGGTCCTTGGGGTTCCAAAGGTCTCTTGATGTGAAGTATCTTGATATCGAGATTGATGTCGATCACGCGACGGGGGACCGCCATGCGGGGAAACGGACTGATGGCGCAGCTGCGGCGGCCGCCGGGCGGGCGGGACGCGCGGATCATGCTGCTGGCGCAGTGCGTCGACCGGACCGGCACGGGGGTGTGGGCGGCGGCCTCGGTGCTCTACTTCACCTATGCGTGCGGAATGGACGCGCGCCGGCTGGGGCTGCTGCTCGGGGTGGGGGCGGTGGCGGGGATCGTCGGGTCCCCGCTGGCCGGGCGGGCGGCCGAACGGTTCCCGGTGCGGTGGCTGCTGATCGGCTGCCACCTGCTGCGGCTGGGGGCGATGGGACTGCTCCTGGTGGTCGACGACTTCGCCGCGCTGCTGCCCGTGGTGGCCCTGATCTGCCTGGCCGAGCGGGCCGCCAAGACGCTGGAGATGCTGTTCGCGACCCGGGTGGCGGGCGAGCGGCGGGCCACCTACCAGGCGCTGTTCCGCAGTGTGGCCAACGCCGGGTACGCGCTCGGCGCGGGCGTCGCCGCGATCGGACTGGCGGTGGGGACCGCGGGCGCCTACCGGGTGCTGATCGCGGCCAACGGGCTGTCCTACCTGCTGGCCGCCGTACTGGTCCGGCGCACCCGGGAGCCGTCCGGGCACGGCCTGGTCGCGGCGAAGGCCGGCGACCGGCCCGGCGACCGGCCCGGCGGCGAGCCCGCCGGGACGCCGTCCGCCGTGCCGAGCCCCTGGCGCGACCGCGGCTACCTGCGGTTCGTCCTGCTGGACATCCCGCTGAACCTGGACGACTCGATCCTCAACGTCGGGCTGCCGCTCTGGCTGGTCCACCACACCGGCGCGCCGCACGCCGTCGTCCCGGTCTTCCTGGTGCTCAACACGGTGCTCGTGGTGCTGCTGCAACTGCGGGTCTCGGCCTGGGCGGAGGGCGCGCTCGGGGCGGCCGCCGCGCTGCGCTGGTACGGGGTGACGGTGCTGGGCGGCTGTCTGCTGATCGTGCTCGCCACCGGCGCCGGGCCGGTCGTGGCCTCGGTCGCGCTGCTGGGCGCGGCGGTCCTGATCACCCTGGCGGAGCTGCTGCGCTCGGTGAGCTCCTGGGAGCTGGCGGTGGTGCTGGCCCCGCCGGGCGCCCGGGCCTCGTACCTGGGGGTCGCCGGGATGTCCCAGTCGGTGCAGAAGTCGGTGGGGCCGCTGCTGCTGACCGGCGTGGTGATGGCGGCCGGACCGCTCGGCTGGCTCGGTCTCGGCGCGGCCACCGTCGGTCTCGGCGCGCTCCAGCGCCGGGCCGGCCTGCGGCGGCTGGCGACGCTGGGCGGGGCGGCCGACGGCACCGTGGCCGAGCCGGCGCGTCCGGCCCCGGCGTCGGCCACGGTGGGCTGAGCCGATTGGAGGCCCGCGCCGGCCCAAGGAGCGGGCGTGCCGCTCAGCGGGCGGCGGCCGCCACCGGGCGATGGCGGAGCATCCAGCCGGCGGCCGGGGCGGCGCACAGGGCGGCGAGGACCACCGCCCCGGCCGCCACCAGCCCGACCGGCCGCCACGGCAGCGCCCACGGCCCCGGCACGCCGAGGACGCCCAGCGCGGCGTGCATGGCGCCGAGTTGGGCGCCGGCCACGGCGCAGCCCAGCACCACGCCGACCGCCGCCACCAGCACCGCCTCGGCGGTCACCAGGCGCACCACCTGGCCCCGGGTGGCGCCGGCCAGCCGGAGCAGGGCGAGTTCGCGAAGGCGGTCCCCGGTGGTGGTGAGCAGGGTGTTGGCGAGCGCGATCGCGGTGTAGAGGAGCGCGAGGCCGAGCACCAGGACGGTCCGCAGCCAGGAGATCCGGGCGTTCGCGGGCGAGGTGGCGGCGAACCAGCCGGCCCGGTCGAGGACCGTCGCCCCGTACGGGCGGAGGGCGGCCCGGGCGCGGTCGAGGGCGGCCGGGCCGTCCGTGCCGGGGGCGAGCCGGACCTCGATCCGGTCCACCCGGGCGCCCGGGGCGTTGGCGGCGGTGACGTACAGCCCGTTGTCGCCCAGGCCGTCGCGCAGCACGGCGACGGCCCGCAGAACGGTCCGGCTGCCGTCGGCCCGGACCACCGGGACCGGCTCGCCGACCGCCCGGCCCCACTCGGCGGGCAGGATCAGCGAGTCGTCGTCGAGACCGGCCGGGGAACCGGCCAGCAGGGGGAGCCGGGCGAGGGCGGCCAGGCCGGCCGGGTCGGCGGTGCGGGCCTCGGAGCGGACGGTGACGCCGTCCGGCTCGACCAGGGCCAGCGGGGTGGGCGCGGTCGCCGAGACGGCGCTCACGCCGGGGACGGGCCGCAGGGCGGCCACCAGCGGGGCCGCCGGACCGGCGGGGCGGACGACCAGGTCGGCGGCGGTCCGGGCACGGGCCTCGGCGGCCCGGGCGGCGCCCACCGTGTCCAGCGCGCCGCTCAGGGAGCCGGTCAGCGCCACCGCCACCAGCACCGGCGCGGCCACCGCGCCGGTGCGGCGCAACGCGGCGGCGGCGTTGGCGGGCACCAGCCGGCCCGCGTACCCGGTGAGCCGGACGGGCAGCAGCAGGCCGAGCACCCGGACCAGCGGCGGCGCCAGGAGCGGGGAGAGCAGGCCGGCCGCGCAGATCAGCCACATCGGCCGGGTGGTGTACGTCTTGCGGTGCAGCAGGTCGGCCGGGTCCCTGACGAGTGCGCTGCCGGCCAGCGCGGCGGCGGTGAAGACCAGACCGAGGCCGAGCAGCAGCCGGCCGCGGGTCAGCACCCCGGTGTCGAGGTCGGCCGCGCGCAGGGCGTCCAGCGGGCCGACCCGGCCCGCGCGCAGAGCGGCCACCGCGACCCCGCCCAGGGCGACCAGCAGCCCGGTCCAGAACGCGGCGTGCAGCGGCCAGGCCGAACCGCTCGGGGCGAACCCGGGCGGGGCCATGCCGACCCCGGACAGCCACCGCAGGAGCGCGGGCGCGCCGAGCCGGCCGAGCAGGCAGCCGGTGGCGGACGCGGCCGCGCCGAGCAGCAGCGCCTCGGCGAGCACCGTGCGCCGGACCTGGGCCCGGGTGGCCCCGGCCAGCCGGAGCAGGCCCAACTCGCGTCGGCGCCGGACGACCGCGTACGAGTAGGTGGAGGCGACGACGAACGCCGAGACGAACACGCTCACCCCGCCGGCGGTGCCGAGCGCGGCGACCAGCGAGACCAGCTCCCCGCCCCCGGGCGGCGCGTCGAGCGCGGCGGCGAGGCCGAGCAGCATCACGGCGGTCATCGCGACGCCGAGCGCGAGGGCGAGGAAGGCGCCGAGCAGGGAGGGCCGGCGTGTGGTGAGGGAGGTCAGGGCGATCCGCAGCATTCTCATGGCGTCCAGCGAACCGGCCGGGGGCGGGGGCGGTCAGCGGGCCGGGGCCTACTCCGGGAGGTAGGGGCGGCCCTACCCGTAGGGGGGATCCCCCGGTGGCGGGCCCCCGGGGCCGGGGGAGGACCCGGGAAAAGGTAGGCCGGGCTCTACCGCGGGCGCGTCCGCCCGGTGCCTAGGGTGTGCGGACGGGATTCCCGTGCCGAGGGGGCAAGGTGAGCGGCAGTACGGCGACCGGACAGGTCGGACAGGTCGGACAGGTCGGAGCGGACGGAGCGGACGGAGCGGATGGAGCGACCGGGCCGGGTGCGCGGGGCCGCTGGGCGCCGCCGGCCCGGGCCGGGTTCCTGCGCTCCGCCGCCCCCTGGCGGGCGGCCGGGTACCTGCTGGCGACCGGCCTGAGCGGGCTGCTGCTCTGCTTCGGGCTGTTGCTGTCGGGGCTGGTCGCCGGGGTCCTGACGGTGGTGCTGGTCGGGTTGCCGCTGGCGGCCGCACTGGTCCTGGCCGGGGTGCCGATCGCCGCCTGGGAGCGGCGGCTGGTCCGCTTCCTGGACGGCGGGCGGGTGCCGGACCCGCACCTCGTCCCCCACCAGCCGGGCCTGGCCGCCTGGTTGCGGCTGCGCTACCGCGAGCAGGCGACCTGGCGGGAGCTGGGCTTCGCGCTGCTGGCCGCCTTCGTGCTCTGGCCGATCGACCTGGCGGTGGCGGGCTGCGTCCTCGCCGTGCCCGGGTACCTGATCGCGGCGCTGCCGCTGCTCCTGCGGGACGGCGAGCAGGTGAACGTGCTCAAGGTGGTCGTGGTGCACTCGCCGGTGACGGCCGCCCTGCTCGGGCTGGCCGGACTGTTGCTGCTCCCGCTGCTCGCCTACCCGCTGGCCGTCCTGGCGGCGGCCCGGGCGGCGCTGGTCCGGCTGGTGCTGGCGCCGGGCGGGCAGGAGCAGCGGATCGGTGAACTGGTGCGCTCACGGGCCCGGTTGGTGGACGCCTTCGAGGCGGAGCGGCGCCGGATCGAGCGCGATCTGCATGACGGCGCGCAACAGCGGCTGGTGGCGCTGACCGTGGCGCTCGGGCTGGCCCGGCTGGACGCGCCGGCGGACGGGCCGTTGGCCGCCCGGCTGGCCGAGGCGCACCGGGAGGCAAGTGAAGTCCTCGCCGAACTGCGGGAGTTGATCAACGGCATTCATCCGCAGGTGCTCACCGACCACGGCCTGCCGGAGGCCTGCGCGGACGCCGCCGACCGCTCGCCCGTCCCCGTCGACACCCGCTTCGAGCTGCCCGGGCGGCTGCCGGCCCCGGTCGAGTCGGCGGGCTACTTCGCCGTCACCGAGGCGCTCGCCAACCTCGCCAAGCACAGTGGTGCGAGCGGCGCGACGGTCGAAGGCCGGTTCACGGACGGCCGGTTGACGATCGAGGTGACGGACGACGGCCGCGGCGGCGCCGACCCGGCGCGCGGCACCGGACTGACCGGGCTGGCCGACCGGGTCGCGGTGGTGCACGGCACACTGACCGTCAGCAGTCCGCCCGGCGGACCGACCCTGGTGCGGGTGGAGATCCCCTGCGCCCCGATCGACCGAGGAGCGGCGTGATGACGAGTGGACCGACGGCGGACGGCCTGCGGGTGGTGCTGGCCGAGGACGGCGTCCTGCTGCGCGAGGGCCTGGTCGGCCTGCTGGCCCGGTTCGGGCACCGGGTGGTGGCGGCCGTCGGGGACGCCGAGGCGCTGCGGACGGCGGTCGGGGAGTACCGGCCGGACCTCGTGGTCACGGACGTCCGGATGCCGCCGGGCCAGAGCGACGAGGGGCTCCGGGCGGCGCTCGCGCTGCGCGAACGCTTCCCCGGGCTGCCCGTCCTGGTGCTCAGCCAGTACGTGCAGCACTCGTACGCGGCCCGGCTGCTGGAGGCGGGGGACGGCCGCGGGGTCGGCTACCTGCTGAAGGACCGGATCGGGCAGATCGAGGAGTTCGTCGCGGCCGTCGGCACGGTGGCCGCCGGGGGCACGGTGGTGGACCCGGAGGTGGTGCGGCACCTGCTGCGCCGCCGCCGCAGTCCGCTGGAGCGGCTCACCCCGCGCGAGCGGGAGGTGCTGGGGCTGATGGCGCAGGGGCGGTCGAACGCGGCGATCTGCCGGGAGCTGACGGTCTCGGAGGCGGCGGTGAGCAAGCACATCGGCAACATCCTGATGAAGCTGGACCTGCCGCCGGCCGAGGAGGCCCACCGGCGGGTGCTGGCGGTGCTGGAGTTCCTCCGGGCGTGAGGGCGCCCTCGGCGGTGCCCGTTCGCCGTCGGCGCGGTCGGTGCGGTCGGCGCGCCCTCGTTCGGGTGAGGTTGCCGGGTCGGCCCGGGGCGCCGGACCCTGATGATCCACGGACCGCATCGCCCGACCGTAGAGGTGGTGCGGGCAAGGACCGTCCCCTACCCGAGACGTACACGGATCAGCCGGGTGGCCGAGGAAGGGTCGTCCCGAGGGGGGATGACCGGCCGGGCGCCACGGCGTCAGCGTGGGGCCCATGACGGGAACGGAAGACTTGAGAGAGCGTCAGTTCAGCGCGATCCGAAGGCGTTTCACCTCGGCGGCCGTGGCGGTCGGACTGACGTCCGCGCTGCTGGCGGCCCTGGTGCCCACCGCGGCGCGGGCCGCGGACGGCGACCCCGGGGCCGGCCAGGACATCGACCGGGGCGGCTGGACCGCGAAGATCAGCCGGACCGAGTACGGCGTCCCGCACGTCGTCGCCCGCGACTTCGGCGGCCTCGGCTACGGCTACGGGTACGCCTTCGCCCAGGACAACCTGTGCCAGCTCGCCGACCAGGTGGTCACCGTGCGCGGCGAGCGCTCGCGCCACTTCGGTCCGGACGGCCGCTCCGTCGACCTGGTGACCAACCTGGTGAGCGACACCTACCAGCGGGGCGTGCTGGGCACCGGGACGGTGCGGCGGCTGCTGGCCGCCCCCGCGCCGCTCGGCCCGACCGACGAGGCGCGGCAGCTGGTGGACGGCTACGTCGCCGGGTACAACCGCTACCTGGGCGACACCGGCGCCGACCACCTCCCCGACCCGTCCTGCCGGGGGAAGGCCTGGGTCGGGCCGATCACCGCGGACGATCTGTGGAACATCCTCTACGACGTCAACACCGAAGCGGGCAGCTCCGCCGCCAAGCAGCAGATCGCCACGGCCGTCCCGGGCGCCGGGGCCGGACTCGCCCCCGGCGCGAGCGCTGCGGGGGCGACCGCGGAGGGGACGTCCGGAGCCGGGGCGGCCCCGGCCCGGATCGCCGCTCCGGGCCGCTCCGCCGACAACCCCGAACTCGGCAGCAACGCCTGGGCGATCGGGCGCGACGCCAGCCGCAACGGCAACGGCCTGCTGCTGGCCAACCCCCACCTCCAGTGGGCCGGTTCGCAGCGCTTCTACCAGGCCCAGCTGACCATCCCCGGCGTCCTGGACGTCGCCGGCGCCGGACTGTACGGCATCCCGTTCCTCCAGATCGGCCACACCCGCGGCCTCGCCTGGAGCCACACCACCAGCTACGCGGACCACTACACCCTCCACCGGCTCACGCTGGTGCCCGGCGACCCGACCGCGTACCTGGTGGACGGCAAGGTCGAACGGATGGCCCAGGAGGCCGTCAGGATCACCGTCCGGGCCGCCGACGGGACGCTCTCCACCGTCGACCGGACCGTCTACCGCTCCCGCCTCGGCTACGTCCTCTCCGAGGGCTGGACCGGGCAGTACGCCTACACCCTCGGCGACGCCAACGCCGAGAACCTCCGCTCCCTGAACCAGTGGCTGGCGGTCGGCCGGGCCCAGAACCTCGACCAGCTGCGCCAGGCCCAGCGCACCTACCAGGGCCTCCCCTGGGTGTACACCACGGCCGTCGACTCCAGCGGCACCACCTGGTTCACCGACGCCTCCGCCGTCCCCCACCTCCCCGACGAGCAGCTCGGCCGCTGCCTGGCCGCGGTCACCGCCATCGGGCCGGTACTGGACGGTTCGACCACCGCCTGCGACCCGGGCCGCGACCCGGACGCGCTCGTGCCCGGCGTCTTCGGCCCCGCCAACCACCCGGCACTGACCCGCACCGACTACGTCGCCAACGCCAACAACGGCCCGTACCTGACCAACGCGGACGCGCCGATCACCGGCCTGCCCACCGTCTACCGGGGCGCCTCCGAGCGGATGCTGCGCACCCAGCTCAGCCTGCGGATGATCGCCGACCGCAGGGCCGGCACCGACGGCCTCGGCGCCCCCGGATTCACCCTCGGCTCGCTCCAGGCGACGATGTTCGGCAACCGGGTGCAGAGCGCCGAACTCGACCGCGACGACGCCGTGGCCCTGTGCCGCGCCCACCCGGAGATCGCCGCGTCCGACGGCACCCGGGTGGACGTGCGCCCGGCGTGCGGCGCGCTCGCGGCCTGGGACACGAGGGCCGACGCCGACAGCCGGGGCACCGTGCTCTGGCAGGCGTACCGGGACGCGCTGGCGAAGACCGGCACGACCGCCTGGCAGACGGTCCCGGCCGACCCGGCCCGGCCGCTGACCACCCCGCGCGGCATCGACGCCGCCAACCCCGTCGCCCAGCGTGCGCTGGCCGACGCGGTGAAGGACCTGGCGAGCCGCGGCCTCCCGGTGGACGCCCCGATCGGCCGCGTCCAGCGCTGGGCGGGCATCCCGCTGCACGGCTGCTCCCACCAGCTGGGCTGCTTCAACGTCGTCACGGCCGGACCGGACTCGGGCGCCGGCGGCGGCACCTACCCGACGGACGTCCGCAGCGTCCCGCACGGCGCCACCTTCGTGATGGCGACCGAGCTGACCGACCGGGGCCCGCGCACCCGGACGCTGCTCACCTACGGCGAGTCCGCCGACCCGACGTCCTCCCACTTCACCGACCAGACCCGCGCCTACGCCCGCAAGCAGTGGGTGACGGAGCGCTTCACCGAGGCCGAGATCCGCTCCGCCCCGGGCCTCACCGTCACCACCCTGCGACGCTGACCCGTTCCCGCCCCGAGCCCCGGGCGGCCGCCGTTGCCATGACGGCGGCCGCCCGGCGTGCGGTCACGGGTTTCCCACGAGATCTCCCACGGGCTCTCCCACGCGGTCGGAGCCGGGTACGGACTCATCCGGTCGTCCGGGGGCGGACGGTTTCCGGCGGTGCCCCGGCGGCGCGGGCCGGCGCGGGCCGTTCCGGGAGGTTGCGCCGGCCGCGGACCGTCAGGGTGATCAGGCCGCCGCGCGGTAGTGCAGGGCCTGCGCGTTGAGCAGCGGCACCGGACCCGGACGGTCGCCCAGCAGGCCGGCGGCGGCCATCCCGAGGCCGCCGACGATTCCGCCGATGCTCCGGACGCTGCGCGGCGGGATCCGGCGGATCAGATGCGGATGGCGGTGACGACGTGGTAGTCGACGAGGCCGTCGCGCCAGGCGGTGAGGAAGTTGCGGGACCAGTGGGCGGTGGGGACGACGTCGACGAGGTAGCGGTCGAAGCCGGGCCAGACCTCGGCGCCGATGGACTCCGTGGTGATGTCGGTGAAGCCGGAGCGGGTGAGGGCGGCGGTGAAGTCGTCGAGGGGGTGGGCGACGTCGAGGCCGTCGGCGAAGCTGGCGAGGAGGATCTTGAGGCGCTCGGCGATGTCGGCGCCCGGGGCGGTGAAGAAGGTGGTCACGACGAGCCGGCCGCCGGGGCGCAGCACGCGGGCCGACTCACGGGCGAAGCCGGTCAGCTCACGGAAGTGCTGGGCCGCCTCGACGGAGAAGACGCCGTCCAGATAGCCGTCGGAGAAGGGGAGTTCGTCCGCCGATCCTAGGGTGTACGCCAGCCGATCGGGGTACGTCGCCAGGGCTCTCGCGTTGACGGCACGGGCCCGCTCGATCTGGTCCGGGTGGATGTCCACCCCCGTCACCCCCGCGAAGCGGAACTCCCGCAGTGCCAGCGCCGAGCCCAGCCCGCGCCCGCAGCCCACCTCCGCCAGCCGCAGCCGTTCGCGCGGCTCGGGGAACTCCCGCAACGCCCGCCGGTAGAGCTGCTCCTGGCTGCGTACCCGGTCCTCGGTGGTCGGGGCGGCGAGGTCGATCCCTTGCCAGTAACCGAAATTGATGAAGCCTCCGGCGAAACTGGCGACTTTGGCCAGATCATCGGTGCCGTAGGTCTTGCGCACGGTCGGGGGGATGCGGTTGTGATCCATGGGCCGCTGGGTCTCCTGCTCGGTGGGCGCCCGGCCGTCGGGCGCGCCGAGGTACGTACCCAAACCTGTGGTGGTCCGAACACGGTACGTGATGGGTGAGGGCCCCGGGGACAGTGGGGGCGTGGTGGTGCTCCGAGGGGCTCGGGGCACCACCACGCGACCGGGGGCGGTCACCGGGTGAGGTCGGCCGGTGCGTCGATCCGGGTCAGCTTCCGCGGGTTGCGCACGATGTAGACCCGGGTGATCCGGCCGTCCTCCACCGCGAGGCTCACCACCGAGGGCTCGCCGCCGATGTCGATCCGCCCGGCCGGCGCGCCGTTGAGCCACACCGTGGTGGTCTCGAAGGCGACCGGCAGCCGCCCGGTGCGCGCGAGCAGCGCCGCCACCGCCCCGGCCCCGTGCACCGGGGCCGTCACGGCCGCCGCGATCCCGCCGCCGTCGGCGATCAGGACGACGTCCGGCGCCAGCACCTCCATCAGGTCCTGCAGCCGCCCGGTGCGCAGGGTCGCCAGGAACCGTTCCACCACCCGCTGCTGCTCGTCGCGGCTCACCCGCACCCGGGGCCGGCGGGCGGCCACGTGCCCGCGGGCCCGCCGGGCGACCTGCCGTACGGCGGCCGAGGTCTTGCCGAGGGCCTCGGCGATCTCCCCGTACGGCAGCTCGAAGACCTCGCGGAGCACGAACACCGCCCGTTCCGTCGGCCCGAGGGTCTCCAGGACGGTCAGCATCGCGAACGAGACGCTCTCCGCGAGTTCCACGTCCTCGGCGACGTCGGGGCTGGTGAGCAGCGGCTCCGGCAGCCACTCGCCGACGTACTGCTCGCGTCGGCGGGACACCGTCCGCAGCCGGTTGAGGCCCTGTCGGGTGACGATCCGGACGAGGTACGAACGCGGGTCGTGCACCTGCCCGCGGTCGACCTCGGCCCACCGCAGCCAGGACTCCTGCAGCACGTCCTCGGCGTCGGCGGCGGAGCCGAGCAGCTCGTAGGCGACGGTGAAGAGCAGGCCGCGGTGGGTGACGAAGGGGTCCTCGGTCATGCCGGCGACGCCCCGGCCGGGTCGTCGACGACGGCGGTGCGCCGGGCCAGCGGGATCCCGCAGGCGTCGGAGAAGCCCTGGGAGCGGACGCCGTTCGCGGTGTTGTTCCTGGTGGCCATGTTGACGAAGGCGACGTAGGCGGTGAGTTCGACCATGGCCGCCGCACCGAGCCGGTCCAGCAGGCGGTCGTACAGTTCGTCGGTGACGGCCGGCGGGGTCACGGTCATGGCCTCGGCGTACTCCATCACCTCGCGCTCCAGTGCCGTGAACACCTCTGCGGCCCGCCAGTTCGGCACCTGGCTCGCCTTGGCGAGGTCCAGGCCCCGGTTCTGCGCCTGGAAGTAGCCGACGTCCAGGCACCAGCCGCAGCCGACCTGCGCGGCCACCGCCATGTGGGCGAAGGACTTGAGGCTCTCGTCGAGCGCGTCCCACTCGGCGATCCGGCGGGAGAAGTCCAGGTTCGCGGTGGCGACGCCGGGGTTGTGCCAGATCGCCTCGACCGGTTCGAGGGCGGCCCCGAAACCCTTGATCATGTTCTCGTTCAGCTCGGCGGGCAGCTGGGCCTTCGGCAGTCGCAGTGCCATGGTGTCCTCCCGGGTCTGTGGTTCGGCGGGGTGCCGTGTCGTGGTGTTGCCGTGTTGCCGGGCATGAAGACACCGCAGGGCGCACGGATGTGACAGCCGGGAGCGGGGCACGGAAAAAAAATCACCTTCGGAGGGGCCGGACGGTTCGCTACAGTCCGCGAGGACTTCCGACCACCGCGAGGAGAACGACACCGTGAACGTCCCCGACGACCGCCCCGCCCCGCCGCTGACCGGCGGCGAGCGCGAGATGCTGCGCGGCTTCCTCGACTTCCACCGGGCGACCCTCGCCCTGAAGTGCGAGGGCCTGACCGACGAGCAGCTGCGCCTGCGCTCCAGCCCGCCCTCCACGCTCAGCCTGCTCGGGCTGGTCCGGCACATGGCGGAGGTCGAGCGCGCCTGGTTCCGCCGGGTGATCGACGGCGAGGACCTGCCGCTGGTCTGGTCCGGGGACGGCGACTACCAGGCCGCGTACGACCCCGCCGGCGCCACCCGCGCCGAGGCCTTCGCCGCCTGGCAGGCCGAGGTCGAGCACTCCCGCCGCATCGAGCTCGCCGCCGACTCCCTCGACGTCACCGGCTATCAGGCCCGGTGGGACGCCGAGGTGTCGCTGCGGCTGGTGATGCTCCACCTGATCCACGAGTACGCCCGGCACAACGGGCACGCCGACTTCCTGCGCGAGGCGATCGACGGCGTGGTGGGGGCGTAGGGCGGGGCGGCCACCGACGGCCCCGGGCACCTGTCGAGGCCTACCAGCCGAGGAGGTGGGTGCGGCGGGTGAGGGCGGTGAGGACGGAGTCGGCAGTGGCCTCGGGGGTGAGGGCGGTGGTGTCGAGGCTGTGGGCGCCGTCCTCGGGCGCCGGGCCGGGCTGGAGGACGACGTAGTGGAGGGCGGCGCCGGTGGCGCGGCTCTCGCGGCGGAAGGTGTCGAGGGTGGCCGGGACGGCGGGGGCCTCCACCACGACCTGGTAGCCGCGGGTGGCGTAGGCGAAGGCGGCCTGGGCGGCCGCGGCCAGGGCGGTGGCGTTCTGGCGCCCGGCCTCGGGCAGGTGGGGCGGGAGCCGGCCGCTGCGGATGACCCGCAGGAAGTCGTCCGTCCGCAGGTGGACGCTCGGGTTCAGCTCCCGGGCGAGCAGCTCCGCGACCGGGCTGTCTCCGGCCCCGGCCGGGTCGACGAGGACGAGGACGCCCCCGGCGCCCAGGCCGCCCCCGAGCTCCGGCCCACCTACGGTCGTACGGTTCACAGCTGCTGATCCCTTCGCGGGCCGGGGACGGGCGGGTAGCCGGGGCGGGGCGGTCGGAGTGCGAAGGAGCTGGTCGGCCCATATCCGGACAACCGACCGCCTCGTCCCTACGACTGATGCGTTTCGGGGATCAACCTAGTCCAAACGGGTGGCCCGAGTCGTCCCCCATCCGGTTCCTGGGCGGGTCGGAGGGGTGCTCGCCGATCGATCGGGGACCGGTGGGCGAGTGCTCGGCGGCCGGTGGGCGAGCGGGCGGTGGCGGGGCGGTGGTCGGTCGGTGACGGTTCGGCGGGCGGTCGGGGCGCCCGCCGCGGGCCCCTACCGGTCCCCGGTCCGCAGCACGATCGGGTTGGTGAGCGCCGCCATCGGGCCCCAGGGCAGGTCCGGGCCCATCGCGTTGCCCCTGCCCGGGGTGCCGTCCGCCTTCGGGTGGCGCACCTCGGCCCGGACGTAGGCGGCGAGCGAGGCGGTGGTGCGCCAGACCACGGTGCCGGCGCCGTCGGCGGGCAGCGACTCCTGGTGCATCTGCCCCTCGTCGGTGAGGAGGCGCACCGTCCCGCCGGGCACGCCGGAGACGGTGAGCCGGACGTCCAGCGGGGCGTCGGCCGGGACGGTCAGCTCCTCGCCGATGCCCACCCGGCGGCCGTGCCCGGTCACGGTGAAGTCCACCTCGACGGCCGAGGATTCGGCCAGCCAGCTGCGCCCGGCGCGCAGCCCGTCGAGGATCGCGTCCCGGGTGAGGTCCTCGGCCAGCACCACGGTGTGGGGGGAGCCGATGACCTGCGGTTCGCTGTGGGCGTCGCTGTTGCCCAGGGCGGGCAGCCAGGAGCGGCCCTCGCGCAGGGCGACGGCGAGCCGGCCGTCCCAGGTGTCCACCGCCGACTCGTCGTCGTACGTCCAGGGGCCGTTCCACACCTCGACGGCGTCGGCCTCCTCGTAGCCGAACTTCCACTGGCAGGCGACGTACGGGCAGTACGGGTGCGCGGGCACGACCAGGCCGCCGGCCCGGTGGACCTGGCGGACGAAGCGGGGGTACTCCTCGTCGCGCGAGCGGTAGCGCCAGTCGACGAACTGGCCGGGCTCCAGGCCGAGGGCCAGCCAGTGGCCGTTGCGGGTGGTGATCTCCTCGCCCGGCAGGATCAGCAGGTCGGGGCCGGCCAGCGGGCCCCAGACGGCGTGTGAGGCGCTGGTGTTGTGGTCGGTCGAGACGATGAAGTCCAGGCCGGCCGCGCGCGCCCCGGCCGCCACCTCCTCGGGCTTGCGCCGCCCGTCGGAGTGGACGGTGTGCAGGTGGCAGTCGCCCCGGTACCAGGCCCGGCCGCGGCCGCGGGCCCGCTCCGCCGGGTAGTGCGGGGTGAACCGCGGCCCGGGCGGGCCGAACCGGAGGGTGACCTCGACGTGGTACTCCAGGCCCTGCGGGGCGACCTGGTAGGGGCCGAGGACCACGTGCCAGGTGCCGGGGTTGATCGGGCCGGGGAGGTAGCCGGGGGTCGCGGCGCCGCGGGAGAGGCTGAACGCGGTGCGGAAGCCGCCGGACCAGCCGCGGAAGCCGGGGCCGCCGAGGTCGGTGCCGCGCTCGTCGAAGAGGCCGATGTCGCAGGAGTTGCCGGGGGTGCCGGCCGGGACCGGGGGCTTGTCGTAGCCGTAGGAGACGGCCAGCTCGCGGACGCCCTCGGGGACCTCGACCGGGAGGTACACGAAGTCGGGGGCGCCGGTGGGCAGGTGGCCGGTGAGGGTGAGGGTGCGGTCGGGGGGAGTGGCGCCGGGGCCGTCGGCGGGGGCGGCGTCCGCCCGGCCGGTGGCGGCGGCGAGGCCGAGGGCGGTGGCGGCGCCGGTGGCCAGTCCGGTGCGGAGCAGGTCACGGCGGGCGGGCCCGGCGGTCGGCTGCGGGGTCGGCGGGTCGGTGGGCCGGGAGGTCGGCTGGTCGGGGCGCGGGGTGCTGGGGTCGGTCGGCATCGAGGCCTCCGGATCGGGGCGGGCGGGTCGCTCGCGTGCCTACCCCGGCGAGTGAACCGGGGGTGAGCCGGGGCCCACGGGGGCGGGGCGGCTCGGTGAAGAGGGGCCGGGCGGGGGCGGGGGCGAGTTGCGGGGAGTGACGATTGGTCGGTTCATAGTCATGTCATCGGTTTATATGAGAAATCGCGCGGATGGGAGACGGGCATGACGGTGAGCCGGCGGGCGCTGCTCATGGTGGTGGCCGGAGGCGCGTTGGCGGGGTGCGGTGGCCGGACGTCGAGCACCGGCTCGCCCTCGGCGATACCGCCCGCCGGGCCCGCCGAGGCCGCCGCCGCGTCGACGCCCGGGCCGGATCCGACGCCGGCGCCGACACCCGCGCCGACCTCCGCATCGGAACCCGTGAAGCAGCCCCCGCACGAGCCGACCCGGGCCGAGACGGTCGAGCGGTACGGCGCGCTGGCCCCGAGCGAGTGGGGCCTGGAGGTGTCCGGGGTGATCACCGAGCTGCCGGAGGGCGAGAGCGCCACGGCGCTCACCTTCGACGCCTGTGGCGGCCCCCGCGGCAACGGCTACGACGCCGACCTGATCGACGTCCTGCGGGCGCACGGCGTGCCGGCCACGCTCTTCCTGAACGCCCGCTGGATCGACGCCAACCCGGACGAGTTCGAGCAGCTCGCCGTCGACCCGCTGTTCGAGATCGGCAACCACGGCACCGTCCACCGCCCGCTCTCGGTCACCGGCCGCTCCGCCTACGGCATCGCCGGCACGGGCGACGTCGGCGAGGTGTACGACGAGGTGGCGGGCAACGCCCGGAAGCTCACGGAGCTGCTCGGGCACCCGCCCCGGTTCTTCCGCTCCGGCACCGCGCACTACGACGACGTCGCCACCCGGGTGGTCGCCGACCTGGGCCAGCGCGTGGCGGGCTTCACCGTGAACGGGGACGGCGGGGCGACGCTGCCGGCCGCCGAGGTGCGGCAGGAGGTCGCCTCCGCCCCGCCCGGCGCGATCGTGATCGGTCACCTGAACCACCCGGGCGGCGGCACGGCCCCCGGGGTGGCGGCGGCGCTGCCGGGACTGCTGGCGGCGGGGCGGCGCTTCGTCCGGCTCTCGGACGCGCTGTAGCCGGGCGGGCCGGGGTACGCACCGCGGGCCGTGCGCCTCGGGGCGGGCGCCTCGGGGCGGGCGGCTCAGACCAGGCGCAGGCCGCCCGGGTGCTCCTCCTCGATGATCCGGACCAGCCAGTCGAAGACCGTCGGCCCCCGGCCCGCCCGGGCGGCTTCCAGCTCGGCGGTGATGCGCGCCCGGTTGGTGGGGTGGGCGTGGGCCAGCCGCAGCTCCAGCCGGCGGACCGTCTCCGGGTAGCCGAGGTTGCGGCGGGAGACCTCGTGACGGCGCCACTCGATGACCCAGTCGCCGTCCTCGGGCGTGCCGTAACCGCCGCGCAGGCAGTCGGCGAAGGCGTCGAGGTTGCGGCCGAAGTAGCCGTCCTCGCCGATGGTCCGCCCGACCACGTCCCAGAAGTCGTCCAGGGTCTTGATCTCGTTGCCGTCGATCACATAGGTCACCGTCACGGGGTCGAGGATATGCCGCGCCGACGGCGGTTCAGGAGGCCGCCCGGGGCCGCCCGGGAGACGCCCGGGAGACGCCCGGGCGACCGCGGCGTCTCCCGGGCGCGACCCCGGCGCGACGTCAGGGGGAGACGGCGATCGCGGTGGCGAGCAGCCCGTCCCGGACCGCCCAGCGCCCGTCGAAGCCGTCGATCCGGCGGCCGCCGACCACCGGGCCCGGGACCAGCAGCCGGGCGGTGAAGGTGCCGTCGGGGGAGAGGTCCAGCTCGGCCTCGTCGAAGTCCAGGAACAGCAGGGTCAGCGGGAACCAGGCCTTGTAGACCGACTCCTTGGCGCTGAACAGGATGCGGTCCCACGGGACGCCCGGGTGCTCGGCCGCCAGTTTGGCGAGCCGCTGCCGCTCGACCGGCAGCGCGACGGTCTCCTCGACGCCCTCCGGCAGCGGCAACGCGGGCTCGGCGTCGATGCCGACGGAGGCGAGGGTGCCGGCCCGGGCGACGGCCGCCGCGCGGAACCCGTCGCAGTGGGTGAGGCTGCCGACCACGCCGTCCGGCCAGCTCGGTGCGCCGCGCAGGCCCGGGACCAGCGGCCGGTACGGGACGCCGAGCCGGGCGAGGGCGGTCCGGGCGCAGTGCCGGACGGTGGTGAACTCGCGGCGCCGCTTGTCGACGGCCCGGGCGACGGACGGCTCCTCCTCGGGCTCCAGCCGGGCCTCCGGCGGGTCGTCGTAGGCCACCTCGGTCACCACGACGTCCGGCAGCAGGTCCCCGATCATCCGTTCCCCCCTCGGTCGGCTGCGCGGCCGGGCCGCCGCGCGGGACGAGGGTAACCCGGGTGGGGGGATCTTGGTGGAGGAACGGGGACCATCGCCGGGCGGCCCGGCTACTCGAAGGCGGCAGCCGCCTCGCGCAGCGCCCGGGCGACCGTCTCCGGGTCGTGCGGCGCGGGCCCGCCGGGCAGGTAGGTGACGGAGTGCGGGGCGCCGGTGCAGCGGAAGGAGCGGTGCCGCTCGTGCAGCGGCCAGGAGACCGGGGACTTGCGGTCGATGCCGACGCTGATGCCCTGGAACGGCGCCATGCCGATCAGCTGGTGGACCGGGCCGAGCCGGCCGCCGCCCCGGCCGCCGTCGGCGGGGGCGCCGTCCACGAGCGGGCCGTCGGCGGGAACGGCCTCCAGGAGCGGGCCGTCGGCGGGGGCGCCGTCCACGAGCAGCCGGATCTTCCACCTGAGGTCGGCGACGGCGGTCGCCTCCCGGGTTGCTACTGCCCGAGCAGGCGGGCGAAGTCCAGCCCGAGGCTGCCGAGGACGGGCAGCGCGCCGAGGTCGGTCACGCCGGCGACGGGGATGCTGTAGCCCTGGTTCACCTCGCGGGGCGCCGCACCGGCGGCGACGGGTGCGGTGGTCGGGAGCAGGACGGTGCCGAGGAGCAGGGCGACGAGCGAGGTGCGCATCTGAGGGGCCTCCGAGGGACGCGGGTGACGTTCTGTCAACACCGTCCGTGGCGGGGCGGTCACGCATCTTCGCCCCTTCGGCCGTATGGGTAAAGATGCTTGCCTTGTGTTCATGCCGACATCGTGGAGGTCTGGACCACCTTGCGGGCGGGCGCATACGTTTCCTCCACAAGGGCGGACATTCGGTTGACGAACTGTCGTGCGAATGTGTCGAGTTCCGCATGTCATGCCCATGCCTGCCCATGCCCTGCACCGCAACCGGAGGGAACGAACCATGCGCGCCATCGGCAAGAACCTCAGGATCCTCGCGGGCGCCCCGCTCGCCGCAGCCGCCCTGATCGCCCTCGCCGCGGGCTCCGCCAGCGCCGCGATACCGATCAACAAGCCCATGACCGGCAAGGCCACCTACTACAACGACGCCGGCTACGGCGCCTGCGGCACCCAGATCAACGCCGCCACCCAGATGCTGGTCGCCGTCTCGCACACCTGGTGGACCACCGCCAACCCCAACAACGACCCGGTCTGCAAGGGCATTTCGGTCAAGGTCAGCTACCAGGGCAAGACCATCACCGTCCCGGTGAAGGACCAGTGTCCCTCCTGCGACTCCACCCACATCGACCTCAGCCAGCCCGCCTTCGCCAAGCTGGCCCCGCTGGACAAGGGTGTCATCACCGGCCTGAGCTGGCAGTTCGTCAAGACCGGCCTGAACGGCAAGACCGTCGAGCTCTCCGCCCCGATCACCGGCTCCACCATCGGCTGAACCGGCCCTCGGGCGACGGTGCCCGCCCCCGCTCGGTCCACGGGGGCGGGCACCGGAGCCGCCAGGAGTCGACGATTCGTCAAATCTTATGCCGCCAGTACTGATTGGCCTGGCTCCCGCAGTCCCAGAGCTGGACCACCGGGCCGCGCCCCCAGTTGTAGATGTCCAGGCACTGGCCGGCGGCCTCGGGGCTGGAGCTGGTGATCGTGGAGGCCTGGTCGAGCTGCGCGGCGGGCTGCGCGTTCGCGGCCGCGGGACCGGCGAGCAGGGCCGGTGCCGCGGCGTCGGCCCCGAGGATCGAGCCGACTCGTGTGGACACGTTCATTCCTGGACTCCCGTGGTCGGACTGTGTCGGACCACCGACGCCGGGGCCGTGACGGCGACGGGGCCAGGGAGGTACCGGCCGTTCGGGATCACGGCCGTTCGGGTGTTCCTCCCGGCGTCGGACGGGAGGGGGCCATCGCGAGCAGCAGCTGGACGGCCGGCGGCGCCGTCCGGGGATCGTGGGCCAGCCCCAGGGTGACCGTCGGCACCGGGGCGGTGAGCCGGCGCAGGCAGACGCCGGGAATCCGGAACACCCGGGCCCGGCCCTCCGGAATGGGCGCGATGCCGTACCCCGCCGCCACCGCCAGCAGCAACTGCTCGTCGTCCGGCTCCTCCCGCACGATCCGGGGCGAGCGGCCCGGCCACAGCTGCTCGGTGATCAACGCGTGCATCCCTGGCCCGTTCTCCCTCGGCCACAGCACCACCGGCTCGTCCGCGATCCGGTGCCGGTCGATCCGGGCTCGGGTGCGGGCGAGCGGATGGCCCGCCGGCACGGCGAGCAGCAGCTCCTCCTCGGCGATGATCCGGCAGTCGAGCCCTGGGACGTCCAAGGGGGGCCGGACGAACGCCGCGTCCAGCCGCCCGGCCAGCAGCTCGGCCACGTTGTGCGAGGTCCAGCCGGTCTGCAGGGCGACGTCCAGCCGGGGGTAGCGGTTGCGGAACTCCGTCACCAGGGCGTCGCAGACCCCGCCCCGGGCGGAGCGGGTGTACGCCACCCGCAGCCGCCCCGCCCGCCCCTGGACCACCGCCGCCAGCCGCTCCTCGGCCGCCGCCACCTCCCGCAGCACCCGCCGGGCCTCCTCCGCGACCGCCCGCCCGACCGGGGTCAGCGCGCAGCCCTTGCCGGTGCGCTCCACCAGCTCCACGCCCAGCTGCCGCTCCAGCGCCTTGACCTGCTGGCTCAGCGCCGGCTGCGCGATCCGCAGCCGGCCGGCGGCCCGGGTGAAGTTCAACTCCTCGGCCAGTACGGAGAAGTAGCGCATCCGGCGCAGATCCATCCGGAGCTCCGTCCGCAGATCCGTCCGCCTGTCCATCCGGCGATGATAAGCGCGCCTTATCGCCCGGGACAGAACCGGTCTTGGACGGGACCGGGCGCGACCGGCTTACCTGGACACGGCCGCCGACATCGGGTCGGCGGCCCTCGGACGGAGGGGTTCGCGATGGACGTCGTCGTGGTCGGAAGCGGAATCATCGGGCTCACCACAGCGATCCGCCTGCAGGAGAAGGGACTTCGGGTCGTCGTGGTGACGGCCGACGGCCTGCTGTCGACGACCTCGGCGGTGGCCGCGGCCGTCTGGTTCCCCGTCGCCACGGGCACCGACAGTCGGGTGGCGGACTGGTCCGCGACCGCCTTCGCCGAGTTCGCCCGCCAGGCCGCGGACGGCGTACCCGGCGTCTCGATGCGCAGCACCCGGATGCTGGAGCACGAGCGGCAGTCGGAAGGCCTGCCCTGGTGGGGCGACGCCGTCCCCGACCTGCGCCGGCTGACGGCCGCCGAACGCGGACCGGAGTGCACGGACGGCTGGTCGTTCACCGCCCCCGCCGTCGAGATGCCGCTCTACCTGCCCTGGCTGTTCGGCCGGTTCACCGACAACGGCGGCGAGCTCGTCCACCGCCGCCTCGACGCCCTCGACCAGGCCCTGGACTGGGCCCCCGTGGTGGTCAACGCCACCGGACTCGGCGCCCGGAAGCTCTGCGACGACCGGGCCGTGCACCCGGTGCGCGGCCAGCTCGTCCTGGTCCACAACCCCGGACTGCCCAGCTCGACCCGCATCCAGGACGACCCGGCCGGCTACACCTACATCCACCCCCGCAGCACCGACGTCGTCCTCGGCGGCACCTTCCAGCCGGACGACTGGAACACCGCACCCGACCCGGCCACCGCCGAGGCCATCCTCGCCCGCTGCACGGCCCGCATCCCGCAGCTCCGCGACGCCCGCGTCCTCGCCCACGCCGTCGGCCTGCGCCCCGCCCGCCACGGCGGCCCCCGCCTCGAAGCCGACCCCGGCGGCCGGGTCGTCCACACCTACGGCCACGGCGGCGCCGGCGTCACCCTCAGCTGGGGCTGTGCCGACGCCGTGGCGGCCCTGGTGGAGCCGCACTGAGGCGAGTCGGGTCTTGGGGGCGGAGCAGCATCTGATGGTTCGTCAACGACTGTGGGCTCGAACGCATTTGCGGACGTTCCGTCGCCCTGTTCGGTCCTGACCGACGGGTAGGTCCCGGACCGGTCACAGACCCATCACACGGTCCGCACCGAACAGTGCGGGCTCGCTACGGTCGCTCCCACTGCCCGCACCACGCCCCAGAGGAACCAATGCGTCGCACCGCCCTCACCCTGCTTGCCGCCGGCACCACCGTTCTCGGCCTGGCGGCCTGCGATCCCAGCCTCAGCACCAGCAGCAGCAAGAGCACCGCTCCCGCCGTCGCCGCGACCACGGCGGGAGCCCCCGCCCCGGCGGCACCCGCGGCAAGCGACACCGCCCCCGCGGCCGCCCCGCCGGCCGCGGCCCCGGTCGGCGGTGGTGACGCCGCGAAGGACGCCGAGATCACCAAGTGCACGATCAACGACGTGCTGAAGATGCCCGAGGCCGAGGTCAGGATCACCAACCACAGCGGCAAGAGCAGCAACTACATCGTGCAACTGGAGTTCACCGACACCTCCGGCACGCGCGTCGCCGAGGGTGCCGCCGCGACCAACAACCTCGCCCCGAACCAGGCCGCCGTGCAGAAGGCCCCGGGAACGGCGCAGGTTTCGGGCAAGGTCGGCTGCCGGATCACCAACGTCACCCGCTACGCCGCGCCCTGAGTCGAAGACACGGCCTTCCCGCCCGCCGGGAGACGGGTGGGGACGCTGCCTCACCCCGTTCCCGAGGGCGTGAGGTCCGGCCAGGGGCGGCCCGCCCGGTCGGAGGCGGCGGACCGCAGGAGGTCGAGGACCGTGGAGCCCGGATAGGTCCGGAAGTCGCGGTGGGTACTGCGGTGGTAGCAGCTCCAGTAGCTCACCACCCGCTGTTGCGTGCGGGCGAAGAAGGCGGGGTTGTCGACGAGGAACCGCCCGTAGGCCAGGCGTCCGGGGGAGTCCGGCACGGCGAGCGAGCGCAGCTCGTCCCGGATGTCGACCAGGATCTCCAGGACGTACTCGCCGACCAGCTGCACGACGAACGGGACGACCCACGGGTCGGTCGAGCCGACGATCTCCGCCAGGTGCCGCTGCCGGACCGTCCCGTCGTGGTGCCGCGAGTACAGGCAGTGCAGGGCCGAGCATACGGGCGGGTCCGGCCGGGTGTCCGGTCATTACGTGCACGTAGCGGGGGACCCCGGCGCGGGGTTTTCGCCACGGTTGCGCGCCGGGATCGCTCCGCTCCCGCCTCCGCTCACCAATTCCGTTCCTCCGGAGGAGCCTTGGCCTCGATCACGCTCGACGCCGAACGCCGTGTCCACGCCGACACCGGGCGTGTCCACGCCGACACCGGGCGTGTCCGGGTCGCCGCCGTGGACGCGCTGCGCTCGCTCGGCTTCCAGATCACCTCGGAGATGGCCACCGTGGTGGAGGCCCGGCGCGGCTCCGCCGTCCGCTCGGCGATGCTCCTGCCCGACCAGGTGCCGGTGACGGCCCGCCTCCACCTCGCGCCCGCCGACGGCGACCGCACCGCGGTGTCCCTGCACCTCGCGGACCGGGCGGTCTCGGTGATCGCCCTGGGTGTCCAGGACCCGTACGTGGCTGCCCTTCCGGACCACGCTGGGCGCCCTCGACCGGGCCCTCACCGGCCGCTCACCGTCTGCGCCACCACGCCCCGGTGCTCCCCGCCCTCCATCGCCCCGCCCGTCCGGATCCTGGTGTGAGGCTCACGGGGACGGGCCCGCCTCCGCGATCGCGCGGGTGCGGGACCGGTGCGGACCGGTGCGGACATGGCGTGCGGCGGCTGCGGGAGGCCCGTGGCCGCTACCGCCCCGTGAGGAGGTCGGCGAGGGCGGTCAGCGAGTCGACCGTCCAGTCCGCCTCGGGGGCCCGGGTCGTGAGGCCGATGTGGCCTCGGCGGAGGTGGGCGGTTCGCAGGCCCGCCGCCCGGGCCGGGGTGATGTCGTTGGCGGGGTGGTCGCCGACGTAGAGGATCTCGTGCGGGTCGCCGGGGGCCCAGGCGAGCAGGCGGTCGAAGAACTCCGGGGAGGGCTTGGCGGTGCCCCAGTCCGCCGAGGTGGCGATGGCGTCCGCCGGGAGCGCGAGCCCGGTCAGCAGGCCGGTGACCGGCGCGTTCTGGTTGCCCGCGATGCCGACCCAGAGGCCGGCGTCGCGCAAGCGGTGGAGGGCGGGCCGCACGTCGGGGTAGAGGTCCGTCTCGTCGAGGTGCTCGCCGTGGCCGGCGGCCTCCCGGGCGCGCCACTCGGCGGCGATGTCGGCACCGGGGCGCAGGACGCGGACGGCGTCGGAGTTGTCCCGGCCCCGGGCCACCACCGCGCCGACGAGGGCGGACATCGTGTGGGTCGGCACGCCGAGCCAGCGGGCCCAGCCGGCCCAGTAGCGGGTGTCGGAGACCAGGGTTTCGCCGATGTCGAACACCACGGAGCGGACCATGCGGGCAGCTTACTGTTCTGGGGTCCGCAGGTGGGTCGAGCGTGGGGATTCCGAGGGTGTCCGAGGACAGGAAGCCGGTGCTGTACGTCGTGGTGTGCGCGGCGGGGGTCGCGGGCGGGGTGGGGGAGCTGATCTCCGCCGCGCAGGAGCGGAACTGGGACGTCGGGGTGGTGGCGACCCCGAACGCCATGGCGCTCATCGACGCCGACGCGATCGTCGCGCGGACGGGGCGTCCGATCCGTTCGGCCTGGCGCAGGCCGGGGGAGCCGCGGCCGCTGCCGGACCCGGACGCGATCGTCGTCGCCCCGGCCACCTTCAATTCGATCAACAAGTGGGCCCTGGGCATCTCGGACACCCTCGCCCTCGGCATCCTCTGCGAGTCGTACGGCTGGGGCGTCCCGGTCGCCGTGCAGCCCTGCCTGAGCGCGGCGCAGGCGGCGCACCCGGCCTACCGGGAGAGCCTGGCGAAGCTGCGGCGGATGGGGGTGCGGATCGCGGACTTCACGCCGGGTTCGTACAGCTGGACGCGGGCCCTGGACCTGCTCCGGGACTGACAGGGTGGCTGATCGGCGGCGGCGATCCTTGCACTGTGAGGGGTGGCCCGCGGCGGACCCGCGGAGGTAGCGTCCGGGCAGGTCGGCGAGGGTGTGGGAGGTTTCCGGTGGCGGCGGTCAACGGCGAGGTGTCGTTCTGGTACGCGGCGGACGGAGTGCCCGAGGCGGGTCCCGGGCTGCCGGGGGACCGGGACGTCGACGTGTGCGTCGTCGGCGGCGGGTACACCGGGCTGTGGACCGCCTACTACCTGAAGAAGGCCGACCCCGGCCTGCGGATCGCCGTCCTCGAACGGCGCTTCTGCGGCTACGGCGCCTCCGGGCGCAACGGCGGCTGGCTGTACAACGGCTTCGCGGGCCGCGGCGCGTTCGCCAGGAAGTACGGGCAGCAGCGCGCGGCGGCGATGCAGCGGGTGATGGACGAGGCGGTCGGGGAGGTCGTCGGTGTAGCGGAGACCGAGGGGATCGAGGCGGACATCGTCCGCGGAGGAGTCCTCGAAGTCGCCCGGAGCAAGCCGCAGTTGGAGCGCCTCCGCGCCCATGTCGAGGGCGAGCGGGCCTACGGCGAGGGGCGCGTCGAGCTGCTCGGCGAGAAGGAGGCGAGGGAGCGGATCGACGTCGCCGGCACCCTCGGCGGCTGCTGGACCCGGTACGGCGCCCGCATCCAGCCCGCCCGACTCGCCCGCGGACTCGCGCGCACCGTGCGGGAGTTGGGCGTCGAGGTGTACGAGGGTACGGCGGTCACCGCGATCCTGCCCGGCTCCGGCTACCGCAAGCCCCGCGCCGTCACCCCGCGCGGGACCGTCACCGCCGACCATGTGCTGCGCGCCACCGAGGGGTTCACCGCCGGGCTGCGCGGCGAGAAGCGCACCTGGCTGCCGATGAACTCCGCGATGGTCGCCACCGAGCCGCTGCCGGACGGGTTCTGGGCGGAGGCCGGCTGGCAGGGCCGGGAGCTGCTGGGCGACTTCGCGCACGCGTACATGTACGCCCAGCGCACCGCCGACGACCGGATCGCGCTCGGCGGGCGGGGAGTGCCGTACCGGTTCGGCTCGCGGACGGATTCGGACGGCAGCACCCAGGTGGAGACGGTGCGCCAGCTCCGCCGGATCCTCGACCGGTTCTTCCCGGCCGCCGCGCAGGCCCGGATCGACCACGCCTGGGCGGGCGTGCTCGGCGTGCCCCGGGACTGGTGCGCCACCGTCGAGCTGGACCGGGTGAGCGGGCTCGGCTGGGCGGGCGGGTACGTCGGCAGCGGGGTGACCACCACCAACCTGGCCGGCCGCACCCTGCGGGACCTGGTGCTCGGCCGGGACACCGAGCTGACCCGGCTGCCGTGGGTCGGCCACACCGTACGGCGTTGGGAGCCGGAGCCGCTGCGCTGGCTGGGCGTGCACGCGATGTACGCCGCGTACCACGCCGCCGACCGGCAGGAGGCGGACGGGCGGGCCACCACCTCGCCGATCGCCCGGGTCGCGGACGTGGTCGCCGGGCGCTGAGCCGCCGGACGACGAGCCGCCGGACGTCGGGACCCCGGGCGCTGAGCCGCCGAACACCGGGTCGCCGCCGCACGGGCCGCCGAACACCGGCCCGTCGACCGGGCGCTGGAGGAGTGCGGTCAGCGCCCGGTTGACGGCCCGGCCTGCCGGACCGTGTGGCGGCGGCCGCCGGTGCCGTCGCCCGGCCAGGATGTGCGGATGACAGTGAACGAGCCGGATCCGCCGACGGCGTCGCCCGGTCCGCGGCCGCCGCGTCGATGGTCCGTTCGGACGTGCCGCCGAGCGGAGTCGGCCCGCAGCACCGACGGTGAAGGCGTGCTGAGGAGAACCCTGCCGGCCCTTGCGGTCGCCCTGCTGCTCTGCGTGCCCGGGAGCGGCGCGTGGGCCAGGTCGCCGGGCCGACAGGTGGCGGTCGTCGACCAGGCCTCGCGGAGCGTGCTGGTGCTGCAGAGCGCCGAGGAGCTGATGGCCTACCGCGGGCCGGGCCGGCTGCCGGTGGTCTGGGGCTGGAGTGCCGACCGGGCACCGGAGTTGGCGGATCTGACGCCCGCGCGCAGCTGGACGAACCCGGACGAGGCGAAGTCCCGTATCCGGCAGGGGCGCCGCTACCTGCTGACGACGGCCTCCGGCGGGTTGGCCGCCGTCGTGGAGACGACCGTGGGCCGCGTCCACTGGGCGGCGGACCTGGGGACGTCCGTCAACCCGCACAGCATCGAGCTGCTGCCGGACGGCAACGTGGCCGTGGCGGCGAGCGCGGGCGGCTGGGTGCGGCTGTACGCGGCCTCGCAGGGTCCGCGGGCCGCCGCGTACGCGGAGTTCCCGCTGCCCGGCGCGCACGGGGTGCACTGGGACGGGCGGAGCGGCCTGCTCTGGGTGCTCGGCGACACGTCGCTGAGCGCGCTGAGGGTGGGCGGTACCCCGGCCGCGCCCACCCTCACCGTGGTGCGCAGCAGCCCGTTGCCGGGGCGCGGCGGGCACGACCTGGCGGGTGTCCTGGCGGCTCCGGGGCAGTTCTGGGTGACCTCGCTGGCCGGCCTGTGGCGCTTCGACCCGGCCACCGACCGCTTCACCGCCGTGCACCTGGCCGATCCGGCCGCCGAGCGGGACGTCAAGAGCGTCGGTGACGAGCCCGGCACCGGCCGGCTGCTCACGGTGGCGCCCGAGCACGCCGCTCCGTGCGACTGGTGCACCTCGGTGATCACCCTGCACCGGCCCGATGGGGCGCGGTCGCTGCGCGGCACGCATCTGTACAAGGCGAGGTGGTGGAGTGGCTGGTAGCAGACTTTGGACTGCGGGGCGCCGATCTCGGGGCGCGCGTCGGAGATACCACCCGAAATGCGGACGGCATTCGGCTGATGGGGCATATTGTGTACACCGACAAACTACTCCGATGGGGGTCAGTTTCCCGTCGCGGTCCGCAAACCATCCGTCGCCCCCGGTCGGCTGGGATAGCGTCTTGGGGTCGGGGGGTCGACACCGATCCGGTGCAATCGAACGCTAGCTACTGGGCCGTAACGGCCGAATGAGTCATGGAGAAAAACATGCGGAATTTCCCTGCGGAAAACCGGCCGGACGGAGTGGACGATCTCCAGCTCGCGATGGAATCACTGGCCGCCTTCCCGTCCCGGAACGCCGGAAGCGGGGCCGATGTGACCGAGCGGCTCGCCGCCGTTCACGATCTGTGCCGCGCGGTCGACGCGGTACTGGACAGCCTCGTCGTCCAGGCCGCCGCCGAGGCCGCCGAAGAGGGGTGGACCGCGGCCCGGATGGCGGCCGAACACTCCGGCTACTACGCCAGGTTGCAGCGTGCGCTGCTCCCCGCCGGTGCCGGGCTGACCCGGCCGTGAACGCGGTGCAGCCGGGCGTGCACGTGCTGTCCTGCCCGACCCGGTGGAGCGACGTCGACGAGAACGGGCACATCAACAACGCCCGTCTGGTCGGCTACGTCCAGGAGGGGATTTACGACCTGTTCCGTCACCACGAAACCGCGGTGAGGGAATCGCTGTTCTCCTCCGGATTCATTATCGCGAGGCACGAGATCGACTACCTGGAGCAGTTGCACCACCGGCCCGAGCCGCTGTCGGTGCGACTCGCCGTGGAACGGCTGGGGCGCAGTTCGGTGCAGGTCGAGGTGAATGTCTGCCGGGATCGGCTCACCTTTATGCGGGCGCGGACCGTGGTGGTCGCGCGGGACCGCGAATCCGGCCGCTCGCGGGCGCTGAGCCCGGCCGAGCGGATCTTTCTCTCGGCGTTTATGGCGGACGCGGCCCGCGCCCAGGCGGTCCTGGCGGCCACGACGGTGACCGCGGCGACCACGGTGACGGCCCCGGCGACGGTGACGGCCCCGGCCCCGGCGGTGGTGGGTGCCGCCACGACGGTGGCCGCGGCGGCGGTGACCGCGACGACCCCGGCGCAGCGCGTACCGGGCGGCGCGGCCGCCGGTGCGATGGCGCCCTCCCGGCGGCCGCGCAGGCGGTGCCACGCCTCGGCGGGGTGAGCCCCCGCCGCGGGCCGGCGGCGTGATCGACGACGGCGCCGATCCGCCGGGGCCGGCCTTCCCCACCGCACGGCGTCCCGGGTTCTCCCCGCGTCCCAGGCCCTCCCCCGCACCCCCGGCCCTCCCCTGCGCCCCCGAGCGTTCCGGAGCCCCGGCGGCCGGTGTTTCCCGGCCGTCCGCAGGCACGGTTCCGCGGGTCCACGGCGGAAGGCCGGTTCCGAAGGCGCCGGGGCGAGTTACGCTGAGCAGCACGGGCACCGGTACGTCCCACGGTGGTCACGGGCTGCGATCCCCCTCCTGGCCCGGGGTGAGCAGGCCACCGGTCCGGCCGGAGCCCGCCGACCGGAAGGAGGACGCGATGACCATCTCCTGGGAGGACTTCCTCGCCCGCGTCGTGGAGCGCGGCGAGTACCGGGGCGAGGCCGAGGCGGATCACGCCGCCCGGGTCGTACTGGCCCTGCTCGGTGAGCACCTGGTGGGGTCCGCGCGGGTCGAACTCGCCGATGCGCTGCCCGTCGGCTACGCCTCGCTGCTGCGCGACGCCGTGCCCGCGGCCGAGCCGCTGACCGCCGAACGCTTCGTGCAGGCCGTGGTGGGGTGGATCGACGGGGCGACCCCGGCGACGGTGCAGTGGGACATCGGGGCCGTGCTCAGCGCGGTCGCCGACCTGGTCCCCGGGGAGTTGCTGGACCAGGTGATCGAGCAACTCCCGGACGGCTACGACCTGCTGTTCGGCCACCCGGCACCGGCCTGAGGCGTGTCTCTCGGGCTCCCTGCCGGGCGGCCGTCGGGTGCCGCTACCCCGTGGTGGCCCGGAACAGCTCCGCGCCCGGGCCGGTCAGTTCGATCGGCCCGGCGCCCGGGCGCAGGTAGGCCGACGCGCCCGCCGGAAGGGTGAGTTCGGCACCGCCGGGCGTTCGCAGCAGGGCCTGCCCGGAGACGCAGAGCAGGATCTGCGGGGTGGGGAGGTCGACCCGGGCGGCGGCCGGGCCGGGGCGCAGACGGGAGAGCCTGAACTCCGCGGCGGGGGAGGGGAAGACCTCCTCGACGCCGGTTCCGGTGGCTGTTCCACCACCCGTGCCGGAGCCGGAGCCCGGGTCGTCCCCGAGCCGGCGCGGCGCCAGCACCTCCGGCTCCCCGGGCCGGAAGGACGTGACCGCCAGCAGACCGTCCACGTCGACGTGCTTGGGGGTGAGCCCGCAGCGCAGTACGTTGTCCGAGTTGGCCATCAACTCCACGCCCACGCCCCGCAGGTAGGCGTGCGGAACCCCGGCGTCCAGGAACAGCGCCTGCCCGGCCGCGAGCCGGACGTGGTTGAGCAGCAGCGCGGAGAGCAGTCCCCGGTCACCGGGGTACTCCTCGGCGAGGCGGGCGTACGCGGCGCAGCTCGCGCCGTACGGTCCACCGGCGGCCGCCGTGCGGCGCAGGGCCTCGGTGACGGCGGCGAGTTCGCCGCCGGAGGCGTGCGGCCCGGAGCGCAGCAGCTCGGGCAGCACGGCCTCGGCGGGCCGGGCGCGCAGGGCGGCGGCCCAGGGGGACAGCACACCGAGCGCGTCCAGCAGCCGGGCGGTGGCGGCGGTGGGCCGGAAGCCGCAGAGGGCCTCGAAGTCGCCGAGTGCGCAGATGAGTTCGGGCTTGTGCCCGCGGTCCTTGAACACCCGCTCCGGCGCGTCCGCCGGGATGCCCCGGGCCTGCTCCGCCGCGTACCCGGCCTCGGCCTGGGCGCGGGTGGGGTGGACCTGGAGGGAGAGCGCCCGGTCGGCGGCCAGCACCTTGAACAGGAACGGCAGCGCGGGGCCGAACCGCCGTACGGTGTCCGGTCCGAGCAGGCCTTCCGGGTCGGCCTCGATCAGCCGGTCCAGCGGCTGCTGTCCGACACCGACACCGGCGCTGTCGCCGCCGAGGCCGGACAGCAGGGAGGGCGCCGACGGGTGGGCGCCCAGCCAGAGTTCGGCCTGCGGGCCGCCGTCGGGCGCGACGCCGGTGAGCGCGGGGATCGCGGTGGGCGAGCCCCAGGCGTAGCGGCGGACGGGGTTCCGCAGGAGGGCGAACGGCGGGAGAGCGGGCCGCGGCGAAGCGGGTGGCGGAAGGGCGGTCGGCGGCATGCGGGCGGCTCCGGGGAGGCTCAGCGGCAGAGCGCGGCCGCGCCGATCAGCCCGGCGTCGGTGCCGAGTTCGGCGCGGCGCACGTCCAGGCCGCGAATGTACGAGAGGGCGGCGTAGCGGTCCAGGTGGCGGGCGAGCGGGGTGAACAGCACGTCCCCGGCGCCGGCCACGCCGCCGCCGACGACGACCCGGGAGAGGTCCACCAGGGCGGCCGTGGCGGCGATCCCGGCGGCCAGCGCCTGGGCGGCGCGGTCGAAGGACGCGAGCGCGAGCGGATCGCCCGCGGCGGCGGAGGCGGCGACGGCGCGGGCCGTCCGGTCGCCGTTCACCGGCTGCCAGCCCTGGGCGAGCGCCCGGCGGGCGATGGCGGTGCCGCTGGCGAGGCCCTCCAGACAACCGCGCGAGCCGCACGGGCAGGGTTCGCCGTCCAGGTCGACGGTGATGTGCCCGAGGTGGCCGGCGTTGCCGCTGGGGCCGGGGCGGACCGCGCCGTCGAGGACCAGTCCGGCGCCGACCCCGGTCGACACCACCAGGCAGAGCGCGTTGCCGGCGCCTCGGGCCGCGCCCTGCCAGTGCTCGGCGGCGGCCATCGCGACGCCGTCCCCGGCGAGGCGGACGGGCAGTGTGCGCGCTGCCACCGCGGGGTGCGCGGCGACCTCGGCGACCAGCGGGAAACCGCGCCAGCCGGGGATGTTGACCGGGCTGACGGTGCCGTCGGCGAGGTCGACCGGGCCGGCGCTGCCGATTCCGACGGCCGTCACGGCGGCCCAGTCGGCCGTGCCGGAGAGTTCGTCCAGCACCCGGTGCACCACGGCGAGCACGGCCGCGCCCGGCTCGGCGGCCGGGGTGGGCAGCTGGAGCCGGTGCCGCAGCCGTCCGTCGGCGTCGACCAGTGCCCCGGCGATCTTGGTGCCGCCGATGTCGAGGGCGGCGAACAGCGGGGTGAGCGGCACGGTGGGCTCCAGGAAGTAGGGGGGCGGCGCCCCGGCCGCGGGGCCGGGGCGCCGAACAGCGTAGACGTCAGGCCGCGGCCCGCAGGCGCAGGGTGACCAGCTCGAACGGGCGCAGCGCGAGGCGCACCGCGCCGTCCTCGACGGACACCTCGCCGCGGGTGCCGTCCCAGGGCCGCTCCAGCAGGTCGCAGGGGACGGCGCCGGCCAGCGGGAAGGAGGTGGTCAGCCGGCCCCGGGCGCGGCCGCCGCCGGCCTCGTAGACCCGGACGATCAGGTCCCCGCTGCGGTCGTCGGCGAGCTTGACGGCGCTCACCACCAAGGCGTCGTTGTCCAGTTCCACCAGCGGGGCGACCTGCTCGGCGCTGCCGGTGACCCGCCGCTCGGGCAGGCCGATCCGGTAACCCTCGCGGACGGCGTCGCCGATCGCCGCGCCGGGCACCAGGGCGTGCCGGAAGCGGTGCAGGCCCTGGTCGGTCCTCGGGTCGGGGAAGCGCGGGGCGCGCAGCAGCGAGAAGCGGACCGTGGTGGTGGTGCCGCCGTCGTCGGGGCGCACGGTGCGGGTGACGTCGTGGCCGTAGGTGGAGGCGGTGACCAGGGCGACGCCCCAGCCGGGCTCGTCGAAGTGGACGAAGCGGTGGTTGCAGGCCTCGAACTTGGCGGCGTCCCAGCTGGTGTTGGTGTGGGTGGGCCGGTAGAGGTGGCCGAACTGGGTCTCGGCGGCGTAGCGCTCGGTGTGGACGTCGAGCGGGAAGGCGGCCTTGAGGAACTTCTCGGTCTCGTGCCAGTCGACCTCGGTGTCGATGTCCACGCGCTGTTCGCCGGCCGGCAGGGTGAGGGTCTGGACGACGGTGGAGGAGCCGAAGGAGCGGGTGATCCGCGCCGAGGCCGCGGCGGGGGACGCGGTGGCGGTGAGCGAGTCCACGCCGGTCAGGTCGGTGACGGTGTTGCGGTAGAACTGGTCCACGTCCCAGGCGTCCCACATGTTGGGGAAGTCGGGGTGCAGCTGGAGCAGGTTGGCCCGGCCGCCGGGGGCGACGGTCTCCCGGCCGGTCGCGAGCTCGACCACCGAGGCGATCAGCCCGTCCGCGTCCACGACGACCTCCAGCAGGCCGTTGCGCAGCGTGAAGCCGCCCTCGGCGCGCTCGACGGCCTCGCAGGTTCCGCTCGGCGGGGCGGTGGTGCCGGCCCCGCCGCCCGGCACCGCCGAGCGGGTGTGCGGCGCCGCGTTGAACACCAGCTCGCGCCCGCCCGAGGGCGCCCCGGCCAGTGCCTGCTGGGCCGCGCCGATCAGCCCCTCCAGCTCGTCGGCCAGCGCCGCGTACGTCGCCTCGGCCTCGCGGTGCACCCAGGCGATGGACGAGCCGGGCAGGATGTCGTGGAACTGGTGCAGCAGCACCGTCTTCCAGATCCGGTCCAGCTGTTCGTACGGGTAGTCCGCGCCGGTGCGCAAGGTGGCGGTGGCGCACCAGAGTTCGGCCTCGCGCAGCAGGTTCTCGCTGCGCCGGTTGCCCTGCTTGGTCTTCGCCTGGCTGGTCAGGGTGGCCCGGTGCAGCTCCAGGTAGAGCTCGCCGACCCAGACCGGCGGGTTCGGGTACTCGGCCTCGGCCTTGGCGAAGAACTCGGCGGGGTTCTCCCAGCGGACGACGGCCGAGCCCTCCAGGTCGTTCATCCGGGCCGCCTTGGCGACCATCTCGCGCGTCGTGCCGCCGCCGCCGTCGCCCCAGCCGGTCGGCGCGAGCGAGTGCCGGGCGACGCCCTTGTCCTTGAAGTTCTTCGCCGCGTGGGCGATCTCGCTGCCCTTCATCGAGCAGTTGTAGGTGTCCACCGGCGGGAAGTGGGTGAAGATCCTGGTCCCGTCGATGCCCTCCCAGAGGAAGGTGTGGTGCGGGAACTTGTTGATCTGGCTCCACGAGATCTTCTGCGTCAGCAGCCACTTGGAACCGGCGTTGCGGATGATCTGCGGCAGGCCGCCGGTGAAGCCGAAGGTGTCCGGCAGCCAGGCCTCGTGGTTCTCCACCCCGAACTCGTCCAGGAAGAACCGCTTGCCGTGCACGAACTGCCGGGCCATCGCCTCCGAGCTCGGCATGTTGGTGTCGGACTCCACCCACATGCCGCCCGCCGGGACGAACCGGCCCTCGGCGACGGCCTTCCGTACCCGCGCGTACACCTCGGGGCGGTGCTCCTTGATCCAGGCGAACTGCTGGGCCTGGGACATGGTGTAGCGGAAGTCCGGCTCGTCCTCCAGCAGCGCCGTCATGTTGGCGGTGGTGCGGGCCACCTTGCGGACGGTCTCGCGCAGCGGCCAGAGCCAGGCCGAGTCGATGTGCGCGTGGCCGATCGCGCTGATCCGGTGCGCCGAGGGCACGGCGGGCGCGGCCAGCACCCCTTCGAGCTGCGAACGGGCGGCCGCGGCAGTGCCGTTGACGTCCTGGAGGTCGACGGCGTCGAGCGCCCGCTCGACCGCGCGCAGGATGTCCCAGCGGCGGGCGCCCTCCACCGGCAGCTCGGCCATCAGCTCGCCGAGCACCTCCAGGTCCAGCACCAGCTGCCAGACCGTTTCGTCGAAGACGGCCAGGTCCATCCGGGCCAGCTTGTACTGCGGCTGGTCGCCGGACGTCTCCTTGTCACCCAACTCGGTGGGCAGGAACGGGTGATAGTCCAGGATGACCGGGTTGGAGGCGGCCTCGACGTGCAGCAGCACCTGCTCGCCGCCGGCCGCCGGGGCGGCGATCCGCACCCACTGGTTCTGCGGGTTGAGGCCCTTCACCGGGGAGCCGTCCGGGCGGTAGACCAGGCCCTCGCACTGGAAACCGGGCATGTTGGCGTCGAAGCCGAGGTCGATCAGCGCCTCGACGGTGCGCCCGGCCCACGCCTCGGGGACGGTACCGGTCACGGTGATCCAGCTGGTGCCCCAGGGCGCGCCCCAGGCGTCGCCCACCGCGATCGGGGTGCGCGGAGCGGCCAGGCCCTCGGCGACCGGGACGGGCTCGCCGGGGGCCGTCCAGATGCCGACCTCCAGTGGGACGGACTCGGGGTACACGGCCGGGCGAATGCGCTCGTCCAGGACGCGCTTGAGGCGGGACTCGACCAGGGTGCGGTCATCGTGCATGTCAGCGGGCTCCGTTGCGGGCTGGGTTGCGGGCTGGGTCGCGGTCAGAGAGAACGTACGTCGCAGGGGTGGACCACCTCGGTGATGCCGCGCGCGGCGAGGTGGACGCGGTCCTCGGCGCGCTCGGCGAGGACCGCGGTCGGGCGGGCGCCCGCCTCGGCGAGGCGCATGAACGCCTCGTACGCCGAACCGCCGGGGCCGCAGACCGAGCGGCCGGGCGAGGTGACCTCGTCGCCGGTGGCGACCACCACGGCGGTGCTGCGCGGCTTCGGCGGCTGCCAGGAGCGGCGGGCCTCGGCGGCGGCCTCGGCGAGCCGGGCACCGGCCGGTTTGACCGTCCGGTCGGTGGTCAACAGGCCGAGGCTGTACTCCAGTTCGGGGAAGTCGGCGAGCGAGCGGTCCACGTCGTGCGAGCACCACCAGGTGACGCCCCACAGGTCCGGGCAGTCCAGGACGGCCTCCACGGTGGCGCCGGTGAAGCGCGCGGCGTCCTCGGCCGTGATGTGCGGGGCGGGCGCGCCGACCTCCTGCAGCCAGACCGGGCGGGCCGGGTCGTCCGCCCAGGCCTTGGACAGCTCGACCAGGTACGCGGCGTGCTGCGCGGTGGCGGTGGAGTGCGCGCCGTAGCGCTGGGCGGTGCCGTTGAACACCCAGGAGTGCACGGCGGTCGCGGCGCCGATCCGGGCCGAGTGCCAGGGCGTGAACGGGTGCTCGTCCAGGTACCAGGCCGCGTCGTACGAGGCGTGCAGGTGCAGCCGGCCGGGGGCGCCCTGCTCGCAGGCGTCGAGCATCCGGCGCAGCCAGGCCTCCGCCTCGGCGGGGGTGGCCCGGTCCGGGTCGGGGTGCGGGGCGCCGGAGAACTGGTTGATCTCGTTGCCGAGCGTCATTCCGAGGAAGTTGGGCCGCTCGTGCAGCGCCCCGGCGAGGGTGCGCAGGTAGGCGGCCTGGCCGTCGAGCACCTCGGGGTCGGTGAAGATGTTGCGCCGGTGCCAGGTCCGCGTCCAGGACGGGAGGAAGTCGAAGCTGGACAGGTGGCCCTGCAGGCCGTCCACGGCGACGTCCAGTCCGCGCTCGCCGGCCGCGTCCACCAGGGCCGTCAGCTGCTCGACGGCGCGCGGACGGATCAGGGTGCGGTTGGGCTGGAAGACCGGCCAGAGCGGGAAGACCCGGACGTGGTCCAGGCCGAGGGCGGCGATGGAGTCGAAGTCGGCGCGCACGGCGTCGAGGTCGAAGTCGAGCCAGTGGTGGAACCAGCCGGCGCTGGGGGTGTAGTTGACGCCGAAGCGGGGGGCGGTGGCCATCGGAGAGCTTCCTCAACGGGTTCGGGGCGTACGGATGGTGGGCCATCCCTGGGGCGGGCTATCCCTTGACGGCTCCCTCCTCGACGCCCTTGAAGAAGAAGCGCTGGCAGACGCCGAACACCACGACGATCGGCAGGAAGGCGATCATGGTGCCGGCCGCGATCAGCCGGGGGTTGGCGGAGAAGGTGCCGTTGAGGTACTGGAGCCCGACGGTGAGGGTGTACTTCTGCGGGTCGTTGAGCACGATCAGCGGCCACAGGAAGTCGTCCCACGCGCCGATGAAGGTGAAGATCACGATCACGCTGAGCATCCCGCGCACGTTCGGCAGACCGATGTGCCACAGCCGCTGCCAGACGTTGGCGCCGTCCACCAGCGCGGCCTGGTCGAGTTCGGCCGGGACGGCGGCGAAGGCGGTGCGCATCAGCAGCACGTTGAGCATCGCGATCGAGCCGGGCAGCGCGACCCCGGCCAGGCTGTCGGCCAGGCCGAGACCGCGCACCAGCACGTACTGGGAGACGATGGTGACCTCGCCGGGCAGGATCAGGGTGGCGAGGAAGAGGCCGAGGACGAGCTTCGCCCCGCGGAAGCGCAGCCGGGCGAGCGCGTAGCCGGCCAGGGTGCAGCCGACCACGTTGCCGGTGATGCAGACCACGGCGACGATCACCGAGTTGAGCGCGTAGGTCCACACCGGGATGACGTCGGCGACCTTGCCGTAGTTGCCCAGGGTGGGCTGGTCGGGCAGGAAGCTCGGGGTGCGGGTGTAGACGTCCTCGGCGGGGCCCTTGAGGGAGGTGGACAGTTGCCACAGGAAGGGGCCGATGACCAGCAGCAGGACCAGCACCAGGAGCAGGTAGCGGGCGGCGGTCTGCGCGGTGGAGGGGGTGTTGAAGCCCCGGGAGCGCCTGGCGGGCCCGGCGGGGCCGGCGGGGCCGGCAGGCTCGGTGGTCGCGTCGTGGGACCGGGGCGTACGGACGGTGGTCATGGGGGGGTCAGGCCGCCTTCCGGTTCAGCCGCATCAGGAACAGCATCGGGCCGAGGGTGACGACGAACAGCAGCAGGCTGAGCGCCGAGGCGTAGCCCAGGTGCCCGTTGAAGCCACGGCTGTACATCTGGATCAGCATCACCACCGACATGTCCCGGCCGCCGGGGCCGCCCAGACCGTTGGAGAGCACGTACAGCTCGGAGAAGACGCGCAGCGAGCTCACCGAGATCAGCGCCGAGATCAGGATCATGGTCGGGCGCACCCCGGGCAGGGTGACGTGCCAGAACCGGTGCAGCGGGCCGGCGCCGTCCACGGCCGCGGCCTCGTGCAGCTCGCGCGGGACGTTGGCGAGCGCGGACAGGTAGATGACCATGTAGTAGCCGAGGCCCTTCCAGACGGTCAGGGCGATCGCGCTGAACAGCAGCAGCCAGCGATCGGTCAGGAAGGCGACCGGGGAGCCGGCCAGCCCGGCCTGCTGCAGCAGACCGTTGGCCAGGCCCCGTTCGTCCAGCACCCAGCCCCAGATCAGCGCCACCACGACGGCGGAGGCGATCACCGGGGTGTAGAAGGCGGTGCGGAAGAACGTGATGCCGGGAATCCTGCGCTGCACCAGCAGGGCGAGCAGCAGCGGCAGGACGGTCAGCAGGGGCAGGCAGACCAGCATGAACACGATGCTGTTGAGCAGGGCGTCGGCGAGCTGCTCGTCGTCCAGCAGCCGGCCGAAGTTCTCCAGTCCGGTGAACCGCCCGCCGCCCAGGGGCTTGGCGTTGGTGAAGGACAGGATCACCGTGTTGACGGCCGGCCAGAGGTTGAAGACGGCCAGCCAGACTATCGCGGGCCCGGCGAGCAGCCAGGGGGTGAACCAACGCCGGTGGGTCATGCCGTGCCTTCCTGGGGCCTGGGGGTGGTGCGGGCGGTTCCCGGGAGCGGCGGGCGCGGGGGAGCCCGCCGCTGGTCGCCGGTACGAGGGGTGGGGCGCCGCAGGGAGGGTGTGCCGGCGCGGGAGGTCGCGCCGGTGCGGGGAGGTGGTGCCGGTGCGGCGCCGCGGGCCCGGTGGGGTCAGCCCTTGAGCAGCTTGTTGCACTGCTCGACGGCGGTGTCCAGCGCCTGCTTGGAGCTGGTGTCGCCGCTGATGGCCAGCGCGAACTGCTGCTTGATGACGGTGCCCATCGCGTCGTCCACCTCGACGGGCTGGATCAGCTTGGCCTTGGCGAGCGAGGTGAAGGCGATCACCTTGGCGTCGCCCGCGTTGGTGCCGTCGCTCCTGCTGAAGAACGGGTCGTTCGCGGAGGCCTTGGTGGAGGGGAACACGCTGGTCAGGTGGGCGAAGGCGGCCTGGTTCTCGGGGCTGGTCACCCAGCGGGCGAGGGCCACGGCGGCGGCCGGGTTCTTGGTGTTCTTCGGGATGGACAGGCCCTGGACGTACAGCGGCGGGGTGGCCATCGCGGGGGAGGAGACGACCTTCGGGGCGAGGGTCGGGTTGTCGGTGGCGAGGCTGGTGATGTAGTTGCCGCCGCCGGTGGTCCAGGCCACCGTGCCGGAGCTGAAGAGCTTGGAGTTGCCGGCGTAGGTGTCGGTCAGCACTCCGTTCGGCATCAGGCCCTCCTTGAAGGCGTCGCGGTACTTGTCGAGCAGTGCGGCGGCCTCGGGGGTGTTGAAGGTGAAGGACTTGCCGTCGTCGGACATGATCTTCACGCCGATGTTGTACAGGTCCCCGATGCCCGGCTTGCGGCTCATCAGATAGGTCTGGCCGCCGGACTTCTCCTTCATCGTCCGGGCCTGGGCGATCAGCTCGTCCAGACTGGCCGGGGGCTTCTGCGGGTCCAGGCCGTTCTTCGTCAGGAGCTCCGAACTCCAGTAGTTCACATCGGTGTTGAGGTACCAGGGGTAGCCGAAGGTGCCCTGGTACCCGTTGAACCGGTAGGCGTCGACGCCGCCGGGGACGTACTCCTCGGCGAGCTTCGGGTCGGCCTTGGCGACGTCCAGCAGGACGTCCTTCTTCGCCAGCGGGAAGGCGAAGTCCGGCGGGAGGTTGACCACGTCGGGCAGGCTGCCGGCGGCGGCCTGGCTGAGCACCTTGTCGGAGTAGCCCTCGCCGGGCTGGTCCAGCCAGTCGACCTCGACGCCGGGGTACTTCTTCTTGAAGCCGTCGATCACGCCCTGCATGTAGTCGGTGAACTTCGGCTTGAGCGCCCAGGTCTGGAGCGAGACCTTGCCCTTGACCTCGCCGGTGGCGGCCGCACTCGCCACCGCGTCGCTGTCCTTGGTGTCGCCGGAGCCGAGTCCGCAGCCGGTGAGCGCGGCGGTGGCGAGCGCGGTCGTGGTCAGTGCCGCCCAGATTCTTCGCATGAGGGTCTCCCGGTCCTGGGGGTGGGTGGGGGATCGTGCCGAGCTCGGGGGTTGTGCCGGATTCCGCAACCTGACTAACTAAACCGGTCTAGCTATGCCAGGGACTATGCTCCCGCCTAAACTTGGATGTCAAGAGAAGGAGTCGGGTTCAGTGGGCAGACCGACGATCGCCGACATCGCCCGCCGGGCCGGTGTCTCCAAGGGCGCGGTGTCCTTCGCGCTCAACGGCCGCCCCGGCGTCAGCGAGGCGACCAGGGCCCGGATCCTGGGAGTCGCCGAGGAGATGAACTGGCGCCCGCACAGCGCCGCGCGCGCCCTCGGCGGAGCCCGGGCCGACGCCGTCGGCCTGGTGATCGCCCGGCCGGCCCGCACCATCGGCGTCGAGCCGTTCTTCAGCCAACTGCTGTCCGGGCTCCAGGCGGTGCTCTCGGCCAGGGCGGTCGCGCTGCACCTGATGGTGGTCGAGGACACCGCCGCCGAGATCGAGGTCTACCGGGGCTGGGCCTCCGAGCACCGGGTGGACGGCTTCATCGTGGTCGACCTGCAGGTCAAGGACCCGCGGCTGCCGGTCCTCGACGAACTCGGGCTGCCCGCGGTGGTGCTGGGCGGACCCGGCAAGGGCGGCAACCAGCTGCGGGTCTGGGCCGACGACCGGGAGGCGATGCTCTCGATCGTCGACTACCTGGCCGCCATCGGGCACCGCCGGATCGCCCACCTCGCCGGGCTGCCGCACTTCCAGCACACCCAGCGGCGGATCCGCGCACTGCGCGACGCCTCGCGCCGGCTCGGGCTGGAGGAGGCGGTGTCGGTCCCCACCGACTTCAGCGACGCCGAGGGCGCGGCCGCCACCCGGACCCTGCTGTCCCGGGCCAGGCGGCCCACCGCGATCGTCTACGACAGCGACGTGATGGCCGTCGCCGGGCTCGGCGTGGCGGGGGAGATGGGCGTCGCGGTGCCCGGCGAGCTGTCCATCGTCTCCTTCGACGACTCGGTGCTCGCCCGGATCGTCCACCCGCCGCTGACCGCGCTCAGCCGGGACACCTTCGCGCTCGGGGAGCAGGTCGCGCGCAGCCTGCTGGCGGCGCTGGACGAGGCCGGGCCGGGGCGGGACCTCCAGATGCCCACGCCGCGGCTGACCGTGCGGGAGTCCACCTCGCCGCCGGGCGGCGCGGCCGCCGGCTCCCCGGAGGCCTCCTCCGGCGCTTCGCCCGCCGGGCCGCCCGCCGGGCCGCCTTCCGGTTCCGCGGCCGGTTCGCCCTCCGGTTCCGTCGCGGATTCCCCCGGCCGGGTGGATGCTGCGCGCATCGTTGACAGCGGTTCTGAACCGGTTTAGCCTCGCAGCGCCGAGCGGCTCCGCTCGGCGCGCTCCGCCGCACTCCGTCCGGCTTCCGCCGCCCGTCCCGCTCTCCGCCGCGCCCGTACGTTCCCGTACCTTCCCGTGCGCTCCCGTGCGCCGAGGAAGCCCGGCGGCGGCGCGACCCCCACTCGATCCAGCACCGGCACGCCCGCATGCAGTCGGGCCCGTCCGCGACGGCGGGCCCGCCCCCACCCTCCTCCGCTCGATCGGAGCCACCGCATGTCACGACGCCTCCCCCTGCTGCTCGGCGCCGCCCTCGCGACGGCCGCGCTGACCGCCGTCCCCGCGGCCCGGGCCGACCCGATACCCGCAGCGGCGCCCGCCGTCACCGCCGGCTCGGGCACCCAGCCCTTCGCCTCGTACTGGTACCCCAACAGCATCCTGACCTGGGACCCGGCCACCGACCCGGACGCCCGCTTCAACCGCTCCCGCGTCCCGCTCCAGCCGCGCACCGGCGACCCGGCACTGCGGGCCAACCCCAACGCCCGTGCCGGCGAGGGGAAGATCGCCTCCCTGGTCTCCTTCGGTCCCACCTCCAACAACCCCTCGCAGGGTTCCGCCGATCCCAACTACTACGCCTTCGGCTACTGGCAGTACGTCGACAAGCTGGTGTTCTGGGGCGGTTCGGCCGGCGAGGGCCTGATCCTCGCCCCCAACCCGACCGTGATCGACGCCGCCCACCGCAACGGCGTCAAGGTGTACGGCACGGTCTTCTTCCCGCCCGGCGCGTACGGCGGCCAGCTCCAGTGGGTGCGCGACTTCGTCCAGAAGTCCGGCGGCCGCTACCCGGTCGCCGACAAGCTCGTCCAGGCCGCGCAGTACTACGGCTTCGACGGCTGGTTCATCAACCAGGAGACCGGCGGCGGCGATTCGGCGCTGGCGGGCGAAGTGCGCAACCTGATGCAGTACACCAAGGCGCAGAGCGGCACCGAGTTCATGTGGTACGACGCGATGACCACCTCCGGCTCCGTCAACTGGCAGAACGCTCTCACCTCCGCCAACTCGCCCTTCCTGCAAGAGGGTTCCAAGCGGACCTCGGACTCGATGTTCCTGAACTTCGGCTGGTCGGCCAGCGGCCTGAACTCCTCCCGGGCGCTGGCCCGGCAGCTCGGCCGCAGCGAGTACGACCTCTACTCCGGCATCGACACCGAGGCCAACGGCTACAACACCGGCGTGGACTGGTCCGCCCTCTTCCCGTCCGGGCAGCCGCACACCACCTCGCTCGGCCTCTACCGCCCGGAGTGGACCTGGAAGTCCGCCACCGACCGCGCCGACTTCTACGCCAAGGACGCCCGCTACTGGGTCGGTGCCAACAGCGACCCGTCCCGGATCGACCTCTCGGCGGGCTGGCCCGGCCTGGCCGGCTACGTGGCCGAGTCCTCGCCGATCACCGCCAAGCCCTTCGTCACCAACTTCGACACGGGGCAGGGTGACTTCTACAACGCGGCCGGTACTCGGGTCGCCACCGGTGGCTGGAACAACCTCTCGCTCCAGGACGTCCCGCCCACCTACCGCTGGATGGTGGAGTCGACCGGCAGCAGGCTCACCCCGTCCGTCGACTTCACCGACGCCTACCAGGGCGGCTCCTCGCTGCGGTTGAGCGGAAAGCTCGACGCCGCCAACACCGTACGGCTGTACCAGACCAAGCTGCCGGTCGCCGCGAACACCAGGCTGGACCTGGTGGTCAAGACCCCGGCCGCCGGGCCCACGAAGCTCAAGGCCGCCGTGTCGTTCACGGACTCGCCGAGCAGCTTCACCACGGTCGACGTCGGCGCCAACACCGGCAGCGGCTGGGAACGGCACACCCTCGACCTCTCCCCGTACGCGGGCCGCACCGTCGCCCAGATCGCCCTGCGGGTCGAGGGCAGCGACCCGGCGTACGACCTCCGGGTCGGACAGATCGCCCTTTACGACGGTGCGGTGGAGACCCCGGCGGCCCCGGCCGGCCTCACCGTGCTCGGCGCGAGCGACGTGACGGCCGGTACCAGCCAGTCCCTGCGGCTGTCCTGGACGGCGGCGCCCGGCGGCAACGTGCACCACTACGAGGTCTACCGGCGCAACGCGGACGGCAGCCGCAGCTTCCTCGGCGCTACGCCCAACGACGCGTACTTCGTCGGGCGGCTCGACCGGGCCGGCAACGAGAACGCCACCACGCTGGACGTCGAGGCGGTGTCCACCACCTACGGGCGCTCCACTGCCGCCTCCACGACTGTCCGTTGGAACGGCACCCCGCCGACCTCCGTCAACCTGGCGCTCAACCGCCCGGCCACCGCCTCCGGCCAGTGCAACGCCAACGAGGGCCCGGCCAAGGCCGTCAACGGCAGCGTCAGCGGCGGGACCGGCGACAAGTGGTGCGCGCTGACCTACGCCAAGTGGCTGGAGGCGGACCTCGGTTCGGCGAAGCAACTGTCGAAGTTCGTGGTCAAGCACGCGGCGGCGGGCGGCGAGAGCGCCTCGTACAACACCCGTGACTTCGCCATCCAGGTCCGGTCCGGCGCGAACGACCCCTGGACGACCGTCGCCGACGTCACCGGGAACACGGCCGGCACCACCACCCACCCGGTGAACATCACCGCCCGGTACGTCCGGCTGGTGGTCAACACGCCGACCCAGACCGGCGACCCGGCCGCCCGCATCTACGAGTTCGAGGCCTGGGGCGCGTAGCCCCGCCGCCCCGCGCTGCCCTGTCCGAGGAAAGGAAGCACCCCCGTGCCGGTCACCATCACCGCCGTCGAGAGCACCGATCTGTTCGTCGGCCCCGAGGACGCCCCGCGCCAAGTGCTGCGGGTGACGCTGGAGGGCCCGGCCGCCCGGATCACGGTCAGCGGCCCGGGCGTCCGCGGCGAGGCGACCGGCACGGGGTCGGTCGAGGTCCCGCTGGAGATCAGCGGGGCCTCGCCCGGCGACCGGCTGCCCGTCACCGTGCGGGCCTCGGACGCCGTCGCGGAGGCGAGCGTGGACGTCGCCGAGCCCGGCTGGACGATGTTCCTGGTCTCGCACTTCCACTACGACCCGGTCTGGTGGAACACCCAGGCCGCCTACACCTCCCCGTGGGAACTGCTCTCCGCCGACGCCACCACCCGGCCGCTGTGGGAGCGCAACGGCTTCGCCCTCGTCGACGCGCACCTGGACCTCGCCCTGCGGGACCCGGTGTACAAGTTCGTGCTCGCCGAAGTCGACTACCTGAAGCCGTACTTCGACCAGCACCCGGAGCGCCGCGAGACCCTGCGGCTGCTGCTGGAACGCGGCCAGATCGAACTCGTCGGCGGCACCTACAACGAGCCGAACACCAACCTCACCGGCGCGGAGACCACCATCCGCAACATCGTCCACGGCATCGGCTACCAGCGTGACATCCTCGGCGGCGACCCCCGGACCGCCTGGCAGCTCGACGTGTTCGGACACGACCCGCAGTTCCCCGGCCACCTCGCCGCGGCCGGCCTCACCGGCAGCGCCTGGGCGCGCGGCCCCTTCCACCAGTGGGGCCCGATCCAGAAGAACTTCCGGGAGGCCAAGGACGACGCCCGGGTGATGCAGTTCCCGAGCGAGTTCGAGTGGATCGCCCCCAGCGGGGACGGCGTGCTCACCCACTACATGCCGCACCACTACTCGGCCGGCTGGTGGATGGACTCCTCCCCGGACCTCGCCACCGCCGAACAGGCCGTCTACGAGCTGTACCGCAAGCTCAAGCCCGTCGGGGCGACGAAGAACCTGCTGCTGCCGGTCGGGACGGACTACACCCCGCCGAACAAGTGGGTCACCGAGATCCACCGCTCCTGGGCCGCCAAGTACCTCTGGCCCCGGTTCGTCTGCGCCGTCCCGCGCGACTTCCTCGACGCCGTCCGCGCCGAACTCGCCGCCACCGGAAGGCGGCCCAGCCCGCAGACCCGCGACATGAACCCGGTGTACACCGGCAAGGACGTCTCGTACATCGACACCAAGCAGGCCCAACGAGCCGGCGAGGTCGCGGCCGTGGACGCGGAGAAGCTCGCCACGCTCGCCTCCGTGCACGGCCTCGGCCGCTACCCGGCCGCCGCGCTCGACAAGGTCTGGCGCCAACTCGCCTACGGCGCCCACCACGACGCGATCACCGGTTCCGAGTCCGACCAGGTGTACCTGGACCTGCTCGGTGGCTGGCGGGAGGCGTACGACCTGGCGTCCGGCGTACGCGACGCGGCTCTGGACGCTCTCGCGGGGCGGATCTCCACGGCGGGGGCGGGACCCACGGCGGGGGCGGGACCCACCGCGGGCGCGGGCTCGGCGATCGTGGTGACCAACACGCTCTCCTTCGACCGGACCGACCTCGTCACGGTCGAACTGCCGGACGGCATGCGGTCGGTGCGAGTGCTCGACGACCGGGGCGAGCCCGTGCCGAGCGCCGTCGACCGGGGGACGCTGCGTTTCCTGGCCGCCGAGGTGCCCGCGCTCGGCTGGCGCACCTGGCGACTGGTGGAGGGCGAGGCGGAGCAGCCGTGGACGGCGGCCGACGGTTTCGTGATCGAGGGCGACCGGTACCGCGTCACCGCCGACCCGGCGCGCGGCGGCGGTCTCACCTCGGTCCACGACCTGTCGAACCGAAGGGAGTTGATCCAGGAGGGCCGGATCGGCAACGAGCTGCGGGTGTACGAGGAGTACCCGCAGCACCCCGACTTCGGCGAGGGCCCCTGGCACCTGGTGCCCAGCGGTCCGGTCGTCGGTTCGGGCGACGGCGAGGCGTCCGTCCGCCGGGAGACCGGGCCGCTCGGCGAGCGCCTCGTGATCGAGGGCACGGTCGACTCCGTCCGGTACGAGCAGACCGTCACGCTCTGGCGCGGCCTCGACCGGGTGGACTGCCGTACCCGGGTGGTGGACCACTCCGGCGCCGACCGGCTGCTGCGGCTGCGCTTCCCGGTGGACGTCCCCGGCGGCCTGCCGGTCAGCGAGGTCGCGGGCGCGGTCGTCGGGCGCGGCTTCGCGATGCCGGACGTGGACTCGGCGGAGGCGCCGTGGACCCTGGACAACCCCGCCAACACCTGGTTCGGGCTCGGCGCCACCGCGCGCGTGGACCTCACCGACGCACTGGGTGCGGCGGCCGGCTCGCGCGCCCTCGGGGTGGCGGAGGTCGTCGTCCCCGCGCTGGACGACGCCGCCGACGCCCGTCCGCTGGTGGTCGCGCTCGCCCGGGTCGGGGTCACCGCCACCACCTCGGGGGCGGACTGGGCGCGGTACGGCTGGCTGGAGGTGGACTCCAACCTGCCGGACTTCCGGATCGTCGTCGGTGGGCCCGAAGTCAACGATGCGGCCAAGGAGTTGATCTCGCTGGCGGGGGAGGAGTACGCTGCCGCCCTGAAGGCGCACGGCGCGGTGTGGGTGCCCGCCGTGACCCCGCTCGCCGAGGTCTGGCGGCCGGACGCCGACCTGCGCGACCTGCGGGCGCTGCCGGCGCTCGTCGTCTCCGACGTGGCGGCGCTGGTCGACGACCTGGCCGACGCCCGGATCACCGCCGTCTGCCCGTCCTCGGTCCAGGAGCAACTGGCCGACCACACCGTCGCGTTGCTGAGCTTCGGTCTGCCCGGCTTCGCCGTCGACACCACCGGCGCCCTGCACCTGTCGCTGATGCGCTCCTGCACCGGCTGGCCCTCGGGCGTCTGGATCGACCCGCCCCGGCGCACCCTGCCCGACGGCGCGTCCTTCCAACTCCAGCACTGGACGCACGAGTTCAGCTACGCACTGGTGGGAGGGGACGGCGACTGGCGGGACCGCACACTGCCCGCCCAGGGCCAGGAGTTCAACCACCCGCTGTACGCCCGGATCACCCCGGCGCAGGACGGGCCGCTGCCCGCCACCCTGTCCTGGCTGCGGGTCGAGCCGCAGCGCGAGGTGCTGCTCGGGACGCTCAAACCGGCCGGCAACCCGATCGCGCACGGCTCGACGTCGCCACTCGGGCGCGAACTGACCGTCCGGCTCGTCGAATCCACCGGCCTCGGGCGCACGGCGCGGCTCGGCGGCGCGCTCGGCCTGGGCGAGATCCGGGCCGCGGACCTGCTGGAACGACCGCTTCCCTCCGGTGACTCCGCTCTCGACCTCGCCGGTTCGCAGATCGCCACCCTGCTCGCGACCCCGGCCGTCACCGCCCCCGCGGCCGCGACGGACCTCGGCCCCACCGCGGAACCCGCCCAGCCCGTCCACGCCCGCTACTGGCTCCACAACCGGGGCCCGGCCCCGCTCGGCTACCTGCCGGTGTCCGTCGGCGCCTCGCCCGGTCTGCTGCGAACGGCGGGGGAGCCGGTGACGCTGTCGGTCGTGCTCTCCTCCCAGCTCCGCGATGCCGCCGTTGAGGGCACGGCCGTCGTGCTGCCGCCCGAGGGCTGGACGACCGGCCTCGGCAGCCGCCCGTACCGACTGGAGGCCGGCGGGCACCTGCGCTTCCCGGTCACCGTCACCCCGCCGGCCGGAGCCGAGCCCGGGCTGTACTTCGCCGCCGTCCGCATCGAGCACGACGGCCAGCTGATCGAGGACGTGGTGACCATCGCCGTCGGCGAGCTGCCCGACCTGCTCCCCGTCCCCGGCGACACTCCCGAGGACTGGACGATCGCCCAGGGCAGCAAGGCCACCACCGGCCGCGACACCGGGCTGGACGTCGAGGTCTCCACCGCGACCCTGCGCGTGGCCCCCGGCGGCCGGGCCACCCTGTCCCTCGTCCTCACCAACCGCACGCGCGGCGAGATCCGCGGCGAACTCCAGCTCGTCTCCCCGTGGGGCACCTGGGAGGCCATCGCCGACCCCGTCCGCGGCTTCACCGCCCCCGCCGGCACCGCCACGACCGTCGACTTCCCCGTCACCGTCCCCGAATCCACCGACCCGGGCGCGTACTGGGCCCTCGCCAAGGTCATGTGGTTCGGCCGCTGCCAGTACGCCCCGACCGTCGCCCTGGTGGTGGAGGCATGACCACGCTCGGCCTGCTCGACGGACGCCCGCTCCCGCGGACGGCACTCGACCACCGCCTCGCCGCCCTGCGGAACGGCCCGCGCGCCACCGCCCTGCCGCAGTCCGGCAGTTCGGAGGACCGCCAGCTCACCCGATGGGTCGCCCAGGTCCTGCTGACCGAGGCGCTGTGCGAGGCGGTCGCCGCCGAACGCCGGCTGCCCGTGGTCCCCGACGGCCCCGACGGCCCCGCCCGCCTCGATCAGCAGGCCGCCGTCGAACTCGGCTCCATCACGGCGGCCGCCTTCGAGGGCAACCCGGCCGTCCGCGCCGTCTACGCGGCCGTCACCGCCGACGTCGAACCCTCACCCGCCGACATCGCCCACTACCGCACCATGACCACCCGCCCACCGGCGGAGCGCTGGCACCTCGCCCTCCCCGACGGCGAACTGGAGGCCGACCCGGACACCCTCCCGACCGCCCTCGCCGAAGCCCTCCGCACCGCCCCGCCCGCCACCTGGGTCACCGCCGGCCCCTGGAAAGCCGCCCTGCTCACTGTGGCCACGCCCCCGGAGCCCCCCGACCCCGCCCCGACCCTCCGCGCCGCCGCCCGCCGCGCCGCCTTCGTCCGCTGGCTCGACCACGCACGCGCCCACCGCCTCACCCTGGTCGAAGGCCTGGAACACCCCGGCGACCCCGCCCAACCCGACAACCACCACCGGCACTGAGAACCGCGCACCTCGCCTGCCGCGCCTCGGAGAGAGGCGCGGCAGGCGTCCGGTGCTCGTGGCGGCGGACGGTGAACCTCTCGATGGTGAACTACTCGACGGTGGACTACTCGACGGTGAACTTTTCGTGGGGGATGCCCGCCGCCCAGACGGCCTCGAAGGCCGCGGAGCAGAGGTCCACGGCGGCCCGGTCCTCCGTGAAGGCGTGGCCCGCCCAGTCGCCGTCGCCCGTGAACCAGTGGAAGAGCACCAGCCGCCGGTCGATCAGCCAGAAGTCGTTGCCCGGGAGGGCGATGGTCGATGCCCGGCTCCGGGGAAGCCACCGGACCTGTTCGCCGGCCGCGAGGTTGACGGGGGTGACGGCGTGCTCGTACCTGATGTAGTCGGTCACCGGCTCCGAGACGATCCGGGCGCGGCGCAGGACGACACCCCGGGCGACCGCATCCTCCACCAGGGGGATCCACGTCGGCCAGAACGATGTGTTCGGGTCGTTGTCCACCTCGCCGGTCCTCCTGAAGCGGTCGAAGGGCTCGACCTCCTCGCCGACCGAGTAGGTGTCGCGCATCTCCAGGTGCGCGGCGGAGCGCGTGGCGCCCCTCAGCAGCTCGGCGAAGTCGGGTGCGCTCTGCGTCATCACAAGCCTTCCTCGGGGTCGGGACCGTTCCCAGCGGGACGCGGACCACATTCTCGCCGCCGGGGCACCGACGGTGCGGCCTTTCGCCCGATGACGCCCGCCGGGCCGGGGAGTCGGCGCGGCGGGCGTGCGCGGACAAACGGCGGCGGAGGGGCGAAGCTGGTGGGAGTGCCGGGGCGGGTGACGCCTGACGCCCGCCGCCTGCCTTTGGCCTCCGGCCTCCGACGTCCGGCCTTCGGCCTTCGACCTTCGACTCCGTACGGAAGGGTTCTCCACCATGGCTGCCACCTCGTCCACCTCCTCCGACGGCCTGCAGCGCGCCGTGCTGGTCGCCGCCCCGGGGGCGGCGCCCCAACTGTCCGAGGTGCCGGTCCGCGAGCCGGGGCGCGGGGCGGTGCGCGTCGCCGTCGAGGCGTGCGGCGTCTGCCACTCCGACCTCCTGATCGCCGGTGGCGCCCTGCCGGGCACGACGTTCCCGGTCACCCCCGGTCATGAGATCGCGGGCCGCATCGACGCCCTCGGCGAGGGGGTGGAGGGCTGGAAGGTCGGTGACCGGGTCGCCGTCGGCTGGTACGGCGGCAGCTGCGGCCGTTGTGACGCCTGCCGTTCGGGTGACGGAATCCACTGTCCCGAGCTGCAGGTCCCCGGGGCGGCCTACCCCGGCGGATACGCCGACAGTGTCGTCGTCCCGGCCATGGCCCTGGCCGCGATCCCCGACGGGCTGACCGCCGCCGAGGCGGCCCCGCTGGCCTGCGCCGGGATCACCGTCTTCAACGCCCTGCGCCGCTCCGCCGCCGGACCCGGGGACACGGTCGCGGTCCTGGGCCTGGGCGGGCTCGGCCATCTGGGGGTGCAGTTCGCCCGCGCGATGGGTTTCCGTACGGTGGCCATCGCCCGCGGTGCGGAGAAGCAGCCGCTGGCGCACGAGCTCGGCGCCGAGCACTACATCGACAGCACCGCCGGCGACGTCGCCGGGGCCCTGCGGTCGCTCGGCGGCGCGAAGGTGGTCCTGTCCACGGTCACCAACGCCGACGCCATGTCCGCCGTCGTCGACGGGCTCGGTCGGCGCGGCGAGCTCGTCGTCGTCGGCGTCTCCGCCGACGCCCTCTCGATCAGCCCGCTGCAGCTGATCACCGGGGACCGGAGGGTCTACGGCCACTCCTCGGGCACGGCCGTCGACACCGAGGACACCCTGCGTTTCGCCGCCCGCACCGGCGTGCGGGCGTGGATCGAGGAGGTGCCTCTGGAGGAGACCGCGGCCGCGGTGGCCAGGATGGCCGGCGGCCGGGCCCGCTTCCGCATGGTCGTCACCACCGGGCGTTGATCCCCGGCCGCCGCACCCTGGTTGCCGCGCCCGGCCGCTGATCACTGCCCGGGGGCGGTCCCGCAGGCGGCCGTGGTGAGGAAGGCCGTGACGGCGGTCTTGGCGGCGCGCGGGTCGGAGCGGTCGAACGGGTTGTGGGAGAGCGCGAGTTGACGTCGGCCGTCGGCCGTGCCGGCGGCCATCGTCGAGTAGCCGGGGAGGTCTCCGCTGTGGCCCCAGAACACCCCGCACGGGGTGTCGAAGCGGGCCAGCCCCAGCCCGTAGCCGCGTCCCGGTCCGGCGTCCGTCGTCCTGGTCATCTCGGCGAGTTCGGCGGGGCGCAGCAGTCGGCCGTCCAGGAGGGCGGCGATGAACCGGTTGAGGTCGGCGGCGCTGGAGATGCCCTGCCCGGCGGCGCCCAGAACGGACGGGTTGAGCTCGGTGACGTCCACCGGCCCGGTCGAGAGCTTCACGTAGCCGTGGGCGTGGGGGCCGGGCAGCAGCGGCGACAGGCCGGGCATGGTGGTGTCGTGCAGTCCCAGTGGCCGGATGATCCGCTGCTCGACCTCCCGCTGCCAGGGGCGGCCGGTGACCTTCTCGATGAGCAGGCCGGCGAGCAGGTAGTTGGTGTTGGAGTAGTGCCAGCCCTGCCCCGGTGGGAAGTACGGGGCACGGCCGTTGGCGAGCGCGAGCAGGTCGGCCGGCCGGTAGGTGTGCCAGCGCGGTCCGGCCAGCCAGCTGCGGTACTGGTCCTCGTCCTGGGGATCCATGCCGGGCGCTTCGGTGTAGTTGTACAACCCGCTGGTGTGGTCGAGCAGTTGGCGGACGGTGATGGCCGCGCCGTTCGGCACGGCGCCGGGAAGGCGGGCGTCGACCGGGTCGTCCAGGCCGAGGCGCCGCTCGGCGGAGAGCTGGAGCACGACGGTGGCGACGAAGGTCTTGGTGACGCTGCCGATCCTGAACCGGGCGCGCGCGGGCACCGCCGCGCCGGTGACCGGGTCGGTCACCCCGGCGCGCCCGCGCCAGACGGTCCGCCCGTCCTGGCGGACCTCGCCGACGGCGGCCGAGGAGCCGGCGTCGACGATGCCCCGCAGCGTGGTGCGCAGCGCGGCGGAATCGGCGCCCTCCGGCAGGAACTCCCCCTCCTCGTCCGCGGGCTGGATCACGACCGGCAGTCCGGCGGAGGGCGCGGCGAAGCCCGTCGTGGCGCCGGCGCCGAGCAGCGCGGTGGCGGCCAGGAGTGCGGCGGCCGAGCGGATACCGGCCCTCGATGTGCGCGGATGTGGCGTCATGCCTGCGTCCCTCCCCTGTCGGGCGCGCGTCGCCGCCCCCTCGCACCGATTCTGTCGGTGGGCCTCCGGCCGCGGCATCCACCGGAGGTGCTGCTTGGCATCCTCCCCGGGGCTGGTCGAGCCCGAATTCACCGTCCTTCAGGCGTACTTCACTCCGTACAGCGGTCCGGGGTCGGGGTCGGAGCAGGAACGGAATGGGCAGGACGGCGGGGAGGCGGCGTGCTGTTTCCCCCTGCGGCCGAATTGTTATGACGGTCCATCAGAAGATCGCCGTTCGGAGGTTCCGGTGTCCGGCGCGGACGGCGCCCGTCGCAGGACGGCGAGCAGCCGCCCGTCCTCGGCGGGAGCCTGCCGCGCCCGCCAGGCGATGTGGCCGTCCGGGCGGACGAGGACGGCGCCGCACACCCGCGCCCCCGCCGCCGCCGGCCTCACCCACTGGCTGCTCTCCACCGCCGCCCTCGCCCTCGGCCTGTGGCTCGGCGAACGCGGCGGCTGCGCCTGGGGCCGCTGCGCCGCCCCGGGCTGCGAACGCTTCTTCATCGACACCGGCCGCCGCACCCCGCAGCGCTACTGCACCCCGCGCTGCGCCACCCGCGTCCGCGTCGCCGCCCACCGCGCGCAGCGGGAGGACCGGGCGTGAGGGCGGGGGAGGAGGCCGTTCCCCGCCCCCGCCGCGGCCGAACCTCCGCACTGGGTTCGTACACCGATCCGGGCCGGCGACCCCACCCCCATGGTGCGGGACGTACCCCTTGGGTCGCCCGGGCCGCCCCGGTACCCCAGGGGCGCCATGCCGCCTCCACCCCCCAACTCCCGGGTTGACGAGGGTTGTTCGACTACGTCACGCTCGACGGACCGCCGGGCGGGCGGCCGGACGTGCCGCGCGTGTCGTACGCCGCGCGCCGCCCGACGCCCCGGCCCGGATGTCCACCGTGCACCCGTGTGGAGGTACCGCCATGTCCAAGCGCCGTCTCGCCGTCCCCGGAGCCGCCGTCGCCGCTCTGACCCTCGCCGCCCTGCTCCTCCCGGCCAGCGGCGCCCACGCCGCGCCGCCCGCCGACTCGTGCACCCAGAACTGGAGCATCAGCTCCGGCGAGGGCTACGCGAACGGCAAGTGGTGCAACTACAACACCAAGGTCGTCGGCACGGTGCACGACACCAAGGCGGACGGCCGCTGTCCGTACGTGCGCGGCAACCTCTCCAACGGCGGCCGCGTCGACAGCGACTGGGCCGGCGGCAAGGGCAAGTCCCGCGCCATCACCCTCTACGCCCCCTCGGGCACCCACTTCACCAGCGTCACCATGCGCTCCATCGGCTGCTGACGCCGACGCCGGGCGGGTGTCACCGGAAGCCTCCTCGGGTTTCCCTCAGGGATGGTGATACGCCGTCGGAAGCAGGCTCCCGGCCGCCTCTCCTCCTGCGCACCGACGACCGCCCCGGGCTCCGCGTGATGCCCTGGACGGGACCACGGTCGCCGCGCCGCCCGGACCGCACCCGGGAGTTCCGGCGGCGGCCGCGGCCGCGAGAGGAGAGGCCTCGTGAACCCGCCCGCCCAGCACCGTACCCGCAGCCGTACCCGTACCCGTACCCGCAGCCGTACCCGCACCCGCCCGCCCGGCCTCGGCGCGTCAGCCGTTGCCACGGCCGTCGCCATCGCCGTCGCACTCGGCACGGCCGCCCTCCCGGCGTCCGCCCACGCCGCGCCGGCCCGCCCGAACCCCGTCCAGCAGCGCCTCGACGCGCTCGTCGCCCAGGACGGCGTGCCGGGCGCACTGGCCGCGGTCCGCGACCGCGACGGCCGGACCCGGAACCACACCGCAGGGGTCGGCGACCTCACGACCGGAGCGCGGGTGCCCGTCGACGGCCAGATCCGGGTGGGCAGCAACACCAAGTCGTTCACCGCCACCGTCGTCCTGCAGCTCGTGGCCGAGGGCAAGGTCGACCTGGACGCCCCCCTCGACACCTACCTGCCCGGGGTCGTCCGCGGCACGGCCGGCCGGGCCCCGCCGACGGACGGATCATCACCGTCCGTCAGATCCTCCAGCACACCAGCGGCCTGCCCGAGTACACCGCGCTGCTGGGAGACCAGGAGGCCACCCGGTACTACGAGCCGCGCGAGCTGCTCGACCTCGCGCTCGGCCAGGCCCCCGACTTCGCCCCCGGCACCGGCTGGAAGTACAGCAACACCGGGTACGTCGTGGCCGGCCTGATCATCCAGAAGGTCACCGGCCGACCCGCCGGCGAGGAGATCACCCGGCGCGTGATCGACCGCATCGGCCTGCGCCACACCTACTTCCCGGTCCAGGGCGACATGTCCGTCCACGAAGGCCACCCGCACGGCTACCTCACCGAACAGCCCGGCAGCGCCCCGCTGGACGTCACCGAGGAGGACCCCTCCTGGGCCTGGACCGCCGGAGCGCTGGTCTCCACCAACACCGACCTCAACCGCTTCTACCTCGCCCTCCTCGGCGGCGAACTGCTGCCCCCGGCGCAGCTCGCCCAGATGCGCACCACCGTCCCCGCCGAGTACATGGGCCCGGGCGCCCGGTACGGGCTGGGCATCGTCCGCCGCCCGCTGTCCTGCGGCGGCCTGTACTGGGGCCACGGCGGCTCCATCCCGGGCTACGTCACCCGCGGCGGCGCCACCGAGGACGGTCGCGCCGCCGACGTCGCGGTGACCACCACCCCGTCACCCGACGTCAAGCAGCGCGTGGCCGACGCGGTCGACGCCGCCCTCTGCAGCTGACCCGGGCCCGCCGCGCCGCGGACGGAATGGCGTCGGCCCCCTCCGGATTCGGAGGGGGCCGACGGCCGACGGGAAAGGCGTCCTGCCGGACGGGTCCGGCAGGACGCCTTCACGCCTCAGGGGCGGATGCCCCGTGTCACAGGCCGCTCATGAGATTCATGCGGCTGCACACGACGAACCCCTGGTGCGTGCCGTCGGACAACAGCAGGGTCCGGTGGAATTCGCGGTCCTCGTCCGACAGGCCCACGAATTCGTCGACCTCGGGGAGCGCACCGCCCTCGGAGACAACCAGATTGTCGAAGGTTCGGCGGAGCTTCATTCCCGTGACGTTCAGGAACTCCATTTCCAGGACCGGCCTCTGACTGTCCTCCCAGGTGCGCAGCACCAGGCGGCGGTGCGACACCGAATAGGACCACGGGCGGAACGCCCGCCCGGTCCGCAGGGGAAGATCCTCGATTCCGGCCAGGAACGTCATCTCATCGCTCATGCTCAGGGCCTCGTCTCAGTCGAAGGGGCTTGCGACTTCGTCGCCCTTCAGGAAGAACTTCACGCGCGACTTCCGCACCTCCGCCGGCGCGGCCTTGATCTGGGCCAGCTCCCAGGACGTGAAGTATTTTTCGGGAACCTCGACCCCCTCGAATTCAGTGGCCCACTGTCGGGCCTTTTCCGCCCCGATGCCGTCGAGGTTGAAGAAGATCTTGGTGTCGCCGTCCGGCTTGAGCGCCTCGCGGACGGTGTCCCTCCAGGGCGTGTCCTTGGGGAAGGTCAGGTAGGACTTCGCCTTGTTCGTCTTGGCGAAATTCAACAGCAGTTTGCCGTCCTCTTCGATCTCGGTGAGACCGAGGGCGAGACGCTTCGGACAGTACGGCGCATTGTGGACCAGGACCGGCAGGTCGCCTGCCAGCACGTAGTACGTGTGGATCTCGTCGACGGTGAGGTTGTACGCGCCCTGGAGGGTGTTCCAGTGCCGGACGCTCTCGATCGGCCGGGCCTGTCCGGCCGGGTCGCGCAGTTCGTCGCCGGCCCGGAGGTCGGCGGCGTCGGTCCACTGCTTCCGGTTCTCGGCCCAGAAGGGGTGGTGGTCGGTGCTGGTGAGTGACCGGCCCGCACCGAGGGAGATGTCGGTGAAGTCGCGGTCGTCCGGGGTGTAGATGGTGTCCGTGACCCGGCGGGGTCCGGCCAGTCCGGTGGTGGGATCGGTGGCGAGGACCTCGTCGCCGACCTGGACGGTCTCGATGGCACGGGTGGAGCCGTCGGCCATCAGGACGCGGGTGCCGGCCGGGAAGCTGTTCAGCGGGCAGGCCGGCGGAACGCGCGTGACGAGCTTCTGGATGAACTCGACGGCCTTCTCGCCCCAGGAGCCGAACTTCTTGGCCCACTGGGCGAGTTTGGCGATGGCGGCGCCGTCACCGATGAAGGGGATCGCGCCGATGCAGGAGGTGACCGCCTCGGTGGTGCGGCCCTCGACGGCGTAGTAGGCGCAGTTGACGAGGTCGGCGATGTCGGCGAGGCCGGGGGCGATGACGCCGCCGGCGCCGCCGATGACGTCGAGGGTGAGGTGGATGCTCTCGGAGAAGAGGTGGTAGAGGTAGCTGACGTTCTCGCTGTCCTCCTTCGCCTTCTTGATCTCCTCCTCGATCCCCGCGATCGCGTCCTGCTTCTCCTTCTCGGCCTGGGCCTTGGCTTCGGCCTCCTTGCGCTCGGCTTCGAGCTTGGCGAGCCGGGCCTTCTCCTCGGCCTGCTGCTTCACCTCGTAGTTCGCGTGGGCGTCGTCGGCGGCGGCCTGGGCGGCCGTCGCGTCCTTGCCGGCCGCCTCGGCGGAAGCACGGGCGGCGCTGGCGGACTCATTGGCTTCGGCTGCGGAGTGGTGCGCCTGCCGGGACGAGCTCTCGGCCTGGTTGGCGGAGTAGACGGCCTTGGCGGCGTCGCGGTTGGCGGAGGCCTTGGCGGCGTTCGCGGTCTTCGCGGATGCGGCGGCCCTGGCGGCGTCGGCCTGGGCGGCGTCGGCGGCGGCCTGGGCCTTGGCGACCTGGTCGGCGGCGGTGTTGGCCGATGCCGTGGCCGCGGCGGCGTAGCCGTTGGCCTGGTCGGCGGCGCCTCGCGCGGTGGCGGCGGCGGCCTGGGCCGTGGCCGCGTCCTGCTGGGCGGTCGCGGCGTTGGCGGTGGCCTGGGCGATCAGGCCCTTGACGTCGGCGACGTGGACGGCGGTGAGCCGGTCGCGCTGCTGGGCGGTGTACTGGCCCCGGGCCACGAAGGTGCGCAGGTCCTGGACGGGGCCTTCGAGGGCGATCCGGGCGGCGGCCTTGAGCTCGGGCTCGGTGTCCGGGGCGTCCTCCAGCCGGACGGCGGTCAGGCGGTCGTCGGCGGCCTGTGCGTCGGTCAGTCCCTTGCCGAGGAAGTCCCGCAGCGCGGCGGGGGTGTTGACCCGCAGCGCGGCGTCGGCGGCGGCCTTGACGGCCGGGCCGGCGTTGTCGCTGATGCGGGTGATCGTCAGCCGGTTGTCGGGAGCGGCGGCCTCGTCCCGGCCACTGGTCAGGAACGTGCCGACCTGGTCCGTGTTGCCCTGGAGCGCGGTGTAGGCGGCGGTGCGGACGGTGTCGCTGTCGGAGTCCGTGTAGATCTGCGTGGCTCGGTCGCGCGCGTCGTGCTCCTCGGCCTGCTTGCGGCCGCTCTTCAGGTAGGAGAACACGGCCGTGTCCGGGCCGGAGAGGGCCGCGTCGGCCGCCTTCTCCCCCCAGTCCCCGGAGATCTTGCGGGAGATGAGGGCGAGCTTGCGGCCGTCGGTGGCGACCTGCGCCGGGGTGGCGCCGGGCTGGTTGGCCAGCAGGGCGAGGCGGTCGGCCTCGGCCTTCGCCTTCTGGACCTCCTGGGCCGCCTGGTCGGTCTGCGCCTGCTTGTCGGCCTGGTCGGCCTTGGCCTTGCGGGCCTTCTCCACGGCGGCCGCGGTGCGGTTGGTCAGGTCCTCGGCCTCGGTGCGGCGGGCCAGGTCCTGGATCTCGTTGGCCTTGTCGACCGCGGTCTGGGCGTCCGTGGCGAAGCCGGAGGCGGCGTTCGCGTGGTCGGTGGACTCCTGCGCGGCGTTGCTGCTCTGACCGGCGTGGTCGGCGGCGTCCCGGGCGGCCTGGGCCGCGGCGGCGGCGTGCTCGCCCGCGGACTTCAGGAGCGCCGCGGCGGCCTCGGCCTTCGTGACGGCCTCGGCCGCCAGCTGCTGGGAGGCGGCGGCGGCACGGCCGGCCTCGGCGGCCGAGCGGCGCGTCGCGGCCGCGGCCTGCTTGGCCTTGGCCGACTGCCCGCCGGCGCTGTCCGCGTAGGCACCGGCCTGCTCGGCCGAACCCGCCGCGGCGTCGGCGTTGCCCTTGGCACTGAGCGCGGCACCCGCCGCGTCCTTGCTGCTCTTGGCGGCGTCGTTCGCCTTGACGAGCGTGGCGTTAGCGTCCGCGGCGATCTTCGCCGCGGCGTCGGCGGCGTCCGCCGCCACCCGCGCCTCGTGCGCCTTGGTCGCGTCACCGGCCGCGTTGGCGGCCGCCGTCCGCGCGTTGGCGGCCGCCCGCTGGGCCCCGGCCGCGGCGGCCGCCGCGTTCGACGCCGCGTAGGCGGCGGCCCGCGCACCCGCGTTGGCCGCGCGGGCGGCGGTCAGCGCCGTCTGCGCCGCCGCACCCGCGCGATCGGCCGCACTGGCGGCGTCGTTCGCGGCGGCGGTGGCCTTGGCGGCGTCGTTGCCGGCCTTCTGGGTCTCGGACGCGGCCAGGGCGGCGGCCTCCATGGCCTTCTGCGCCTCGTGGACCGCCGTGTCCTTGGCCTCGATGGCAGCGGCCGTCTCCTGGGCCGCCTGCGCGCTCGCGTCCTTCGCCTGCTGCGCCAGCTGCGCGATGCTCGCGCGCTCCTGGTCACGGCTCTGCGCGATGTACCGGCCGGTCGCCAGGAAGTCGCGCACGTCCTGGATCGACCCGTTTAGCGCGATCCGCGCCGCCGCCTGGACGTTGGGGCCACCGGAGCTCAGGATCTGGACCAGCTTGACCCGGTCGTCGGCGTCCTTCGCCGTGAACTGACCCTCGGTCAGGAACCGCTGCAGGTCGTCACCGGTGTTGCTGCGCAGCGCGGCATCACCCGCCGCCTGCAGGCTGCGGCCGGCGCCCATCGCGGGGTCGGTGATCCGGGTGATCCACAGTCGCCGGTCCGTGTCGAGGGCCGCCTGCCAGCCGCTCTCCAGGAAGGTGCGTCGATCCGCGGCCGTCCCGTCGATGGCCTTGTCGGCGGCCTCGCGGACCTTCGGCCCGCCCACGCTGGAGATCTGCGTGGCGGTGAGCAGGTCGTCCGCGCTCTGCGCCCCGGCGAACTCGGTGTCCAGGAAGCGCTTCACGTCCTGGTCGGAGCCCGCGAGCGCGGTCTCCGCGAGTGCGTGGAGCCGGGGGCCGCCGTTGAGCCACGCCTGCACGGCACGCTCGCGGTCGCTCGGCTGGACCTGTCCGACGGCCGGCCCGGTGGCGGCGGCGCTCGGACCCGCGGCCCCCACCAGCCCCGCCGTGAGCGCGAGCGGCAGCAGGCTCAGGGAGAGCCTGCCCAACAGCGGCGGCCTTCCCCTCCCTCGCCGTCGTGAGCGGGATATCGATTGGCGCACGGGAAACCTCCACTGTCGAGATCGGCCGAATCCCGGCCGCAGCAGATCCCCACGATAAATGACACTCCAACAGAACGCTCACGAAGTCAAAGAGTTGAAGAGAGGTCAAGGAGTCAAAGTGCCTCAGTGGGCTCATAATTCGGCAAAGGTGTCGCACCGTCAGCATGTGATCAAATGCATTCCAAATCGTGACAACTTGCCTGCCTGAGCTGCAAAAAGGGTCTTGGCGCGGGCTCAGTTGATCTGGTTCGATGGGGCGGTTTCCGCCGATGGTCACAGGGGTGGTCACGTGGCCTTCAACCCTTGCCCCCGCCATTCATGACGCTTCATCGCATCATGTCGGTTCGCCTGCCATCCGGGGTCTTCGTCCCATTCCGGCGATCTGTCGACCAGGTCAACATCAAACGAACGAAGAGGAATACTCATGGCAAAGCGCATGTCCCGCTGGCTCGTTGGCGGCGCCGTCGCCGCGGCCGCCACGCTCGGCGTCACGGCGATCGCCTCCGCCGACGGCACTCCGGCGGACAACTCGGCCGCGCCGGTGGCCGTCGAGGACTTCGTCCACCCCGGCCCGGCCCCGTACCCCAACGTGAAGCTGCTGCGCGGCGACGG